>NZ_JAELTL010000068.1:0-23972 GCF_016428815.1 Serratia sp. ASV30
CCCCCCCCCCCCCCCCCCCCCCCCCCCCCCCCCCCCCCCCCCCCCCCCCCCCCCCCCCCCCCCCCCCCCCCCCCCCCCCCCCCCCCCCCCCCCCCCCCCCCCCCCCCCCCCCCCCCCCCCCATTTTTTAGATGTGTATAAGAGACAGGTTAGAAGACCTCGGCTTAACCTACACCAGCCCGACGGTAAATACTCTCCCCCATCAGGCGCTGATTACCCCCCATCTCGATGCGCCAGTGATTGATCGCTCTTCGCACCTGGACAGCAACGTGACGCAGGAACAGCGCGATACCGTCAAAGCTGCCGCAGAGGAGAGCGCCACCTATCAGCACAACAATCCCGAAGGCATCCCAACACATCAGGCCGCTCCGGCCACGCATCTGGATGGCATCCATCAGGCGCTGATTACCCCCCATCTCGATGCGCCAGTGATTGATCGCTCTTCGCATCTGGACAGCAACGCGACGCAGGAACAGCGCGATACCGCGAAAGCTGCCGCAGAGGAACTCGCTGCCTATCACCACAACAATCCCGAAGGTAATCCGACACATCAGAATGCCCCAGCTTCACATCAGGACGATCGGCAAAACGAACAGAGCACATTAACCGCCGGAAAATATGCCTCGGCTAATATCCCCCGCGACGGTATTGATGGTAAGAACGGTGCCGATGGCAAAGACGGACAATCCATCACTGGTAAGAAAGGGGCTAAAGGCAAAGATGCGGATATGACACTGGTTAACGCCAATGTCGTTGCTCTGCGCGGTGTACGTAACGAACAGGCCGCACAGGGTGCTTACATTCAACAAAATAGCGCCAACGTTGCTCTTAACCGTTCCCGTATTGCCAGTAACAGTGCCGCGATCAATCAGAACTCGCATGATATTGCCGCCAACCGCAAGGATATCGATGAAAACACCAAAGATATCAAACGAGTCGGTGCGATGGCGCAGGCGGTCAGTTCGCTGCATTATAACCGCAATGAGTCTGGCTACGCCGTTGCCGCCGGGGAATATGATGGTGAAGCCTCCATCGCGGGTGGTATGCAATTTAGTACCTCACAAGACAGTGCCGTCACCATGCAAGTTAGCTGGGACGGCAACGCCACGAGCGCCGGCGTCGGTTTCCATTCAAACTTTTAAGCCGTAAACCTCTCCAAACCCTCGGGTGCTTTTGGCATTCGAGGTCAACACCGCCAAATTTTTGTTCCCCCACCTCCCCCGCTTGCGTACCATCAGTCGATATCCGCAATTTTGGAGAGTCATTCATGCTGCACCAGCATCACCGGCAACACACTCAGGGTTCGTTGGATCTCGATAACCAGCAGTTGGAAAACCTAAGCGAGGAAAGCCTCAGTGGATCCTCCTTGCAAAAAATCAGCCTGTACAATAATCGCCTAACCAGCTTCCCAGAACGGATATTTCACCACCACGGCCTGAAAGTGCTAAATATTTCCTGCAACCAGATTGCCCTGTTCCCCGCTGAAATCGGTATGTTAAACCAGTTGCAGATGCTGGATTTTGGCCACAATCAGGCAGCAACAATTCCAGCCGAAATCGGCGAGTTGCGTGAATTAAAATATCTGTATTTGAGTGATAACGGCTTTAGCCAGTTGCCAGATTCGCTGCGCCAACTACAAGCATTGTGCTACCTGAATCTGACGGATAATCAACTGACAGAGATCCCCTCGGCGCTATGTGCTCTGGCCTCGCTACAAGAGTTGCGTCTCTACAATAACGCCATCACCGCGTTGCCCTCAGAGATCGGTAGGCTGGAGCAACTACGTGAATTGCACCTGATGAAAAACCGTCTCACTACCCTGCCCAGCGAGATCGCTCAGCTGTCAGAGTTACAGGTGATGGATTTGGAAAACAACGCCATTGCGTACTTACCCGATCAATTCTGCCAGTTGCCCAAGCTGACCACCCTCAACCTGCGTTTCAACCAGTTATCCCGGCTACCTGAAGACTTTGGTGCATTGAGTTCACTGGTTTCATTAGACTTGCGTGCAAACCGATTAAGCGAATTACCGGCCAGCATGGCGCAAATGAAAAATCTGCGGCGACTGGATCTGCGTTGGAATGATTTCGACCATTATCCTGCAGTGCTTGAACCGCTGATCCAACAGGGCTGTATGGTGCATTGTTAAGAGTCTGCCCAAAATCCACAGCGGTTGATGAATATACTACGCATGGGTGCTCTGGATCTTGGTATCTTAAGCCAAAGTGTGGATACAAAGAGAAAGGCCCCGAGTCGATAACATCAACCCGAGGCCAATTCTAACGCCCACATAACGTGTGGTTAGCTATTACCTGCCGAGAGGCAAGGAGCTGGTCCGTCGTTGCAGATTGTCAAAAGTTGCTGAAATTGTAAGAAACGACAAGGCTAGACTGTACGGGCGTTACACGTGCTGCGTCCATTTAGCAGCACGTGTAACTCCCCTGGAGTACGAGTCGGTTGAAGTGGAGAACTGCCTTAACGATATAAATCGTCCCGCGAGTAAGGTTCAATCTCACCTTCCTTGCGCGTTTTCAGCAGCTTCAAAATCCAGGTATATTGTTCCGGATTAGGACCCACCAGGTTTTCCACTTCTTCGTTCATGCGGCGCGCAATGCGAACATCGTCGGCTTCGGCCAGATCATCCATCGGCTCACGGATATAAATGTCCAGCATGCTGGTTTTACCGTCATAAACCGGGAATAGCGGCACGATCGCTGCTTTGCAGACTTTCATCAGGCGGCCGACCGCAGGCAATGTGGCTTTATAGGTCGCAAAGAAATCCACGAATTCACTGTGCTCGGCACCGTGATCCTGGTCGGGCAGATAATAGCCCCAATAACCATGGCGCACCGAACTGATGAAAGGCTTGATACCATCGTTGCGGGCGTGCATGCGGCCACCAAACTTGCGGCGCACGCTATTCCACAGATAGTCGACCAGTGGGTTGCTCTGGTTATGAAACATCGCCGCCATGGGTTGCCCACGCGCAGCCATCAGCATCGCTGGCACATCAACGGCCCAGCCATGCGGCACCAGGAAAATCACGTTGCGGCCTTCCTCACGGATTTTATCCAGCACGTCTTCACCGTGCCAACGCACGCGCTTGAGCACCTTTTCCGGTTTGGTACAGGCCAGTTCTGCCATCAGGATCATCGATTGCGGCGCGGTAGCAAACATCTCATCGATAATATGCTCGCGTTGCTGTTCTGGCAGTTCCGGCATGCAATAGAGCAGATTGATACGGGCGCGGCGTCGTGCCCCTTTCGCAACCTTGCCAGCCAGTTTACCAATCGCACCCAGTAATGGGTCTCGCATTCGAGCAGGGACCAGAGAAATACCGGCCATCAGCCCGGTTCCCAACCAAACGCCCCAGTAGCGCGGATGATAGAAGGCTTTATCAAATTGTGGGATGAACTCTACGTTCGATTTCTTCTCGTTTTGCATGACCTGCTCTTTATTCAACGCACCTGCTCGGAAGATATAAACTATATACCTAGTTGCAGTCAGGCGGGTGAGCCAGGTTAAAACCATCACCGTTCACTGACAAAATGCAGCTATCGTTATCTCGAGCAGGCATTAATAAAAAAACATCGGCCCGAAATCAGGCCGATGGGAAATCATAAGGGATAGCGATGGTTAATCCAGCTGCAGCTGCGGCACCACTTCCTTCACCTGTGCCAGATAATCGCTGCGATCTTTCCCCATCAGCCCTTCAGAGCGAGGCAATTTAGCCGTCAATGGGTTAACCGCTTGCTGGTTAGTCCACATTTCATAATGCAAATGTGGGCCGGTAGAGCGGCCGGTGTTACCGGAAAGTGCAATGCGATCGCCACGTTTCACCTTCTGCCCTGGCTTGACCAACAGCTTTTTCAAGTGCATATAGCGCGTGGTGTATTGGCGGCCATGACGGATCGCCACATAGTTACCTGCCGCGCCACTGCGCTTGGCGATCACCACTTCACCGTCACCCACCGCCAACACTGGCGTGCCGACCGGCATGGCGAAGTCGACACCTTTATGCGGTGCAATGCGCCCGGTCACCGGATTTACGCGGCGTGGATTAAAGTTGGAAGAAATACGGAACTGCTTCATGGTCGGGAAACGCATAAAGCCACGTGCCAGACCGGAACCCTGACGATCGTAGAACTTGCCGTCATCGGCGCGGATAGCGAAGTAATCTTTGCCGCTGCTACGCATACGTACGCCCAACAGTTGGCTTTGCTCGCTCTTGCCATCAAACTCTTCACGCGACATCAACACCGCGAACTGATCGCCTTTGCGCAGCTTGCGAAAATCAAGCTGCCATTGCAGGGCTTTGATCACCGCATTGATCTCGGCACGGGTCAGGCCAGCCGCCGAGGCACTGCTGACAAAGCTGCCGTTCAGCTTGCCGCTCAGCACGCTGTTGCGCCATTCACCCTTCTGGGTTTCCTTGGTTTCTTTAAAGGAATTGCCTACGCGATCGTAGGTACGGGTTTCACGGCGTGAAACCTCCCAGGTCAGGCGCTTAAGATCGCCATCTTCGGTAAGCGTCCAGGAGAGTTGCTGGCCGATTTTCAGGTTACGCAAATCGCGGTTCTGCGAAGCCAGCAGCGAAACATCCGACATTTCGATGCCGTACTGGGTCAGAATACTGCCGAGCGTGTCACCGGTAGAAACCACATATTCATGCACACCCTCCTCTCCGGCGACCTTCTGGTCCAGCTCATCCTCAGGGATGTCATCATCGGGGGTAGGTTGGTCGGCATCAATAGGTTCACTGGCTTCGGGCTGCAATGCCCTTAACTGGTTGGCTTCCAACTCGACGCTTTTAACGATAGGGTTATGTTCTGGGTGATAAACGGAAGGCCGCCAAACAGCGACGGCCAACGTAACGACTGTCAACGACCCTAGCATTACGCGATGGGGCCGAGGCAGGTTGTTATACGCCAGAGTGATAGTTCGGACTATCTTCTGCACTCAATAATATCCTCATAATCTTTACTTCAGGCAGCTCACGTACTGGTTGGACAGCGCTGTCAGGAAGTTCCCGTAGCTGTCTTTCCCCAGTTCGATGCCGGTGCCCAGCGGGTCCAGCGTTCCAGAACGCACAGTGGTACCCTTGGCAACGGCATTAATTACGGCCGGTCTGAATTGTGGCTCAGCAAAAACGCAGACTGCTTTCTGCTCAACCAACTGTGTTCGAATTTGGTGTAAACGCTGTGCGCCAGGTTGAATTTCGGGATTAACGGTAAAATGGCCCAGTGGGCTCAAGCCGAAGTGTTTTTCAAAGTAGCCATAAGCGTCATGAAAAACAAAATATCCTTTACCTTGCACAGGCGTTAGCATCTTAACAAGATTTTTATCAGTTTGCGCTAGCTGATCCTCGAACTGGCGCAGGTTTGCGTCTAATTTGTCCTTCTTTTGCGGCATAAGTTCCAATAATCTGTCGTGAATCGCGATCGCGGTCACTTTTGCCACCTCTGGCGACAGCCAAACGTGCATATTATAGTCACCGTGATGATGGTCATGTCCATCGTCGCCATCCGCATGACTATGCGCTTCGGCTGCATGATCATGGTCATCGTCGTCATCGCCTTTCATCAACAACGGCTGTACCGCAGGCAGTTCACCGATCGCCAATTGCCTATTCGCGGGCAGCTGCGTCAGGGATTTGGTCAGAAAAGCCTCCATATCTGGCCCGACCCAAAGCACCAGGTCGGCGCTACGCAGCCGCTGAATGTCCGACGGGCGCAAGGCGAAGTCGTGGGGCGAGGCGCCGTCCGGTAATAAAATCTCGGTAGGCGTGACCCCATCTGCAATAGCGGATGCGATAAAGCCCAGCGGGCGGATAGAGGTCACTACGGCGGCCGTTGCATTGCCCGCCATCACCAAAGCCGCCGCCAGCAGAGTGCGTTGCAGCCATTTATTTTTCTGTCCCATCATCAGTAATCCCGTCGTTTTCAGCAAAGAAGCGTGATATTATAACATTCGGTTAGTTCTGCAAAATGTAATCACGATATGTCTACACTGGCAACGCTAAAAAATATTTCTGTTTCTTTTGGTACCCGGCGGGTACTGACAAATATCTCTCTCAACCTGCAACCGGGTCGTATTCTGACGCTCCTCGGGCCTAACGGGGCCGGCAAGTCAACGCTGGTTCGCGTAGTGCTGGGCTTAATTGCCCCAACGGAAGGCACGCTGGAACGTCTGCCTGGGCTGCGCATTGGCTATGTGCCGCAAAAGCTGCATCTCGATGCCACCCTGCCCTTGACAGTCAACCGTTTTATGCGGCTCAAACCCGGGGTAAAAAAGGCCGATATCTTGCCCGCGCTCAAACGCGTACAGGCTGCGCACCTGCTGGAACAGCCTATGCAAAAACTGTCCGGCGGCGAAAACCAGCGGGTGTTACTGGCACGAGCGCTGTTGAATCAACCGCAGTTGCTGGTGCTGGATGAGCCCACGCAAGGGGTGGACGTTAACGGCCAGTTGGCGTTATACGACTTGATCGACCAATTGCGCAAAGAGCTGGGCTGCGCGGTGCTGATGGTTTCCCATGACCTGCACCTGGTGATGGCCAAAACCGACGACGTCCTGTGCCTGAACCAACATATTTGCTGCTCCGGCACGCCAGAAGTGGTGTCAATGCACCCGGAGTTTATCGCCATGTTCGGTAACCGGGGCGCTGAGCAGTTGGCGATCTATCGCCATCACCATAATCACCGTCACGACCTGCAAGGCAGAATTGTGCTGAAAAAAACCGGGGGCCGTGAGGCATGATTGAACTGTTATTGCCCGGCTGGCTGGCCGGTGTGCTGCTGGCTGCGGCGGCGGGCCCGTTGGGTTCCTTTGTGGTCTGGCGCAGGATGTCTTACTTTGGCGATACGTTGGCACATGCTTCGCTGCTAGGCGTTGCCTTCGGCTTATTGCTGGACGTCAACCCGTTTTACGCTGTGATTGCCGTCACGTTGCTGTTGGCTCTGGTGCTGGTTTGGCTGGAGCGCCGCCCGCAGCTGTCGATCGATACGCTGCTCGGCATTATGGCGCATAGCGCGCTATCGCTGGGTCTGGTGGTGGTCGCGCTGATGTCCAACGTGCGCGTAGATCTGATGGCATATCTGTTTGGGGATTTGCTGTCGGTGACGATCAGCGATATCTGGATGATCGGCACCGGCGTGGTGATTGTGCTGCTGGTGCTCTGGTGGCAATGGCGCGATCTGCTGTCGATGACCATCAGCCCGGAGATGGCACATGTCGATGGCGTTAACCTGCCCCGCGCACGCACCATCTTGATGCTGGTCACCGCCTTGACCATCGGGCTGGCCATGAAATTTGTCGGCGCGCTGATTATTACGTCACTACTGATTATCCCGGCGGCAACCGCACGGCGTTTTGCACGTACTCCGGAACAAATGGCCGGTTATGCGGTATTGGTAGGGATAATTGCGGTCACCGGTGGGCTGACCTTCTCGGCGTTTTACGATACGCCAGCGGGGCCTTCGGTAGTGTTAAGCGCAGCGGTGCTGTTTGTTCTGAGCCTGTCGAAAAAGCAGCAGGCTTAATCTCATTACGCCAGGGGCTCCCCTGGCGTAAATCCTGGATTTCTACTTCTCTTCCCGCTCGATACCAAAGTGCTTATAGGCATGATTGGTCGCCATTCGGCCACGCGGAGTACGCTGAATAAACCCCTGTTGGATCAGGAAAGGTTCGATCACGTCTTCTATCGTTTCACGCTCTTCACCGATTGCCGCCGCCAGGTTATCCAACCCCACCGGGCCACCGGTAAACTTGTCGATGATCGCCAGCAACAGCTTGCGGTCCATATAGTCGAAACCTTCCGCATCGACGTTCAGCATATCCAACGCCTGCATGGCCACTTCGCCATTGATCACCCCGTTGGCACGAACCTCGGCAAAGTCGCGCACGCGGCGCAGCAAACGGTTGGCAATACGCGGTGTACCGCGGGCGCGACGTGCCACTTCATGCGCCCCATCGGTAGACAGATCCAGCCCCAGGCAGTTGGCACTGCGGGAAACGATATGCTCCAGATCGGCCACCTGATAGAACTCTAAACGCTGCACGATGCCGAAGCGATCGCGTAATGGCGAGGTCAAGGAACCGGCACGCGTGGTGGCTCCAACCAGGGTGAACGGTGGCAGGTCGAGCTTGATTGAGCGCGCCGCCGGGCCTTCACCGATCATGATATCCAGCTGATAGTCTTCCATCGCTGGATACAGGATCTCTTCCACTACCGGCGAAAGACGGTGGATTTCGTCGATAAACAGGACGTCATGGGGCTCCAGGTTGGTCAGCATTGCCGCCAGATCCCCAGCCTTTTCCAGCACCGGACCAGAAGTGGTACGCAGGTTAACGCCCATCTCATTGGCCACGATGTTGGCCAAGGTGGTTTTACCCAACCCAGGCGGCCCGAAGATCAACAGATGGTCCAGTGCATCGCCGCGCTGTTTGGCAGCCTGAATAAAGATTTCCATCTGCTCACGCACGTGCGGCTGGCCAACGTACTCCGTCAGCAGCTTAGGACGGATCGCACGATCCAGCACCTCTTCTTCATTGAACGGCTCGGCAGAGATCAGGCGGTCGGCTTCAATCATGGTCTACCCCTTTCCGGCCTACAGTGCGGCACGTAATGCTTCGCGGATTAATGCCTCGCAATCCGCACCCGGCTTGGCAACCTTGCTGACCATCCGGCTGGCTTCCTGTGGCTTATAGCCCAAGGCCACCAGCGCAGAGGCCGCTTCGGCTTCAATATCCATCTCCGCCGCTTTGGCCGCACTGGCCGGCAGGGGGATTTCGCTGCTGTTGTTGAACAGATCGCCGTTCAGGCCTTTGAAGCGGTCTTTCATTTCGACGACCAGACGCTCGGCAGTTTTCTTACCCACGCCTGGCAATTTGATCAATGTAGTGATCTCTTCACGTTCTACCGCGCTGACAAACTGCTGGGCAGACATGCCTGAAAGGATCGCTAGCGCCAGTTTTGGCCCCACGCCGTTCACTTTAATCAGCTCACGGAACAGCGCTCGTTCTTGCTTATCATTGAACCCATACAGCAGCTGTGCATCTTCACGCACCACGAATTGGGTAAACACGATAGCCTCTTGCCCCAGCTCCGGCAGCTCGTAAAAGCAGGTCATCGGCATATGCACTTCATACCCGACGCCATTGGTTTCAAGTAACACCAGCGGTGGCTGCTTTTCCAGAATAATTCCTCTGAGACGACCTATCATTACCCCTCCTGAATGGATCCCTGCACGTGGCGCACTGCCACGCAGTATTGATACAGCTTATACCATAAAAAAGGCTGGATGAATATCCAGCCTCAGATTACTGACATTTAGCAACACTGCCACATTGTCAACGGCTCTAACGCAAACGCCCGCGCGCCAGATTCAACCGCCCTTCACTCATACGCAGCACGTTCTGGCTGAGATGGCAGTGGGTAATGGCGATAGCCAACGCATCCGCGGCATCCGCCTGCGGATTGGCAGACAGCTTCAGCAATGAGCGAACCATATGCTGCACCTGAGACTTTTCCGCCGCACCGGTACCGACCACCGTCTGCTTCACCTGGCGCGCCGCGTACTCAAACACTTCCAGGTTTTGATTGACGGCGGCAACGATCGCCACGCCCCGCGCCTGCCCCAGCTTAAGCGCCGAGTCCGGATTCTTGGCCATAAACACCTGTTCGATAGCGAAGAAGTCCGGTTGAAACTGGGTAATGATTTCACTCACGCCAGCATAAATCAGCTTCAGGCGCGTCGGCATATCATCCACCACGGTACGAATACAACCGCTGGCAACATAGGTCAGTTGGCGGCCCTGCTGGCGGATCAGGCCATAGCCGGTGACGCGCGAGCCGGGATCGATACCCAGTATGATCGCCATTGCTACCACCACCCTGCATTGATTGTTGCCTGGCGTTGCCGGTTGGCAACGCCATCATTCACTTGCATTACAGCGTTGCAGCGATCTCGTCGGAGATCTCACCGTTATGGTAAACCTCCTGCACGTCGTCACAGTCTTCCAGCATGTCGATCAAGCGCAGTAACTTAGGCGCAGTTTCCGCATCCATATCCGCTTTGGTGGACGGGATCATGGAAACCTCGGCCGAGTCTGCCTCAAAGCCTGCGGCGGTCAACGCGTCTTTCACTTCACCCAGATTTTCCCAGGCGGTGAAGACGTCAATGGCACCATCGTCATAGGTCTGGATATCTTCGGCACCCGCTTCCAGCGCAGCTTCCATCACGGTGTCTTCATCCAGACCCGGTGCGTAGGTGATCACGCCTTTTTTGGTGAACAGATAGGCCACGGAACCGTCGGTACCCAGGTTGCCACCACACTTGGTGAAGGCATGGCGCACTTCTGCCACGGTACGGTTACGGTTGTCACTCAGGCACTCGATCATTACCGCAGTGCCGCCAGGGCCGTAACCTTCATAGATGATGGTTTCCATATTGGTATCATCATCGCCGCCTACGCCACGGGCGATAGCACGGTTCAGGGTATCGCGCGTCATGTTGTTAGACAGCGCTTTATCGATAGCCGCACGCAGACGCGGGTTCGAACCCGGATCGCCGCCGCCCAATTTGGCGGCAGTCACCAACTCACGGATAATTTTGGTGAAAATCTTACCGCGTTTGGAATCTTGTGCAGCTTTGCGGTGTTTGGTGTTGGCCCATTTACTATGACCTGCCATAAAAAATATCTCCAAAAAGAACTACTGGACAGAATGGATCACAAACTCTTCAATCGCCTGCTGATTACTCCAGGACTTGGTCAGTTTGACCGCCTCGGACGCCTCAAGCCATTGGTAAGCATGATGTTCGGTCAAGACCGGATCGCGCTCATCAGGTAACGCCAGACAGAACCAGTGCTCTTTATTACGCGTGGTTCCCGGCGCATAGCGGTGTCGCAAATGGACAAAGAGTTCAAATTCCACACAGCGCTGGCAATCGAACAACGGCAGCCCCTCTGCTGCGATATCGATGCCAATCTCTTCCATGACTTCGCGCTGTGCGGCATGCGGCGGCGATTCGGCGTCCTCAAGGCTGCCGGTCACCGACTGCCAGAACTCCGTATCATCACGCCGCTGTAACATCAGCACCCGGCCACTGGATTTTGCATAAATCACCACCAGAATAGACTCGGGCCGCTTGTAATTCATCACTCGCTCTCTTGTTCGGCTGAGGCTTTCTTCACTACGCTGATCGCCAGCTCCTGCAACGAAGCCGGGTTGGCGAAGCTTGGTGCATCGGTCATCAGACAGGCTGCTGCGGTGGTTTTCGGGAAGGCGATAACGTCACGGATGTTCTCGGTACCGGTTACCAGCATCACCAGGCGATCCAGACCGAAGGCCAAACCGGCGTGCGGAGGCGTACCGTACTTCAGCGCATCCAGCAGGAAGCCGAACTTCTCGCGTTGTTCTTGCTCATTGATGCCAAGGATACCGAAGACGGTTTGCTGCATTTCACTGCGGTGAATACGCACGGAACCGCCACCCACTTCATAGCCGTTCAGCACCATATCGTAGGCATTGGCGATAGCTGAAGTAGGATCTTTTTGCAGTTCTTCCGGGCTCATATCGCGCGGTGCGGTAAACGGATGGTGCATCGCCGCCAGGCCGCCTTCGCCGTCTTCTTCAAACATTGGGAAATCGACCACCCACAGTGGTGCCCAACTGTCGAGCTTGGTCAGGCCAAGATCGCGGCCAATTTTCAAGCGCAGCGCGCCCATGGCGTCGGTAACGATTTTAAAGCTGTCGGCACCGAAGAACAGAATGTCACCGGTTTGCGCATTAGTGCGCGCCAGGATCGCTTCCAGCACTTCGGCACTGAGGAATTTGGCAATCGGGCTTTGCACGCCTTCCATACCCGCAGCACGATCGTTAACCTTCAACCATGCCAAACCTTTGGCACCGTAGATATTAACGAAAGCGCCGTATTCGTCGATCTGCTTACGGGTCAGCTGTGCGCCACCCGGAACACAAATCGCGGCCACGCGGCCTTTGGCATCGTTCGCCGGGCCAGAGAACACTTTGAACTCAACGTCTTTGACCAGGTCGGCAACGTCCACCAGCTCCAGCGGGTTACGCAGGTCTGGCTTATCGGAACCGTAACGGCGCATCGCTTCGGCAAAGGTCATGATCGGGAATTTACCCAGATCGACGCCCTTCACGTCCAGCCACAGCTCATGCACCAGTTGCTCCATCACTTCACGCACCTGCTCGGCGCTCATGAAAGAAGTTTCCACGTCGATCTGGGTGAATTCCGGCTGGCGATCGGCGCGCAAGTCTTCGTCACGGAAGCACTTGACGATCTGGTAGTAACGGTCGAAGCCAGACATCATCAGCAGCTGTTTGAACAACTGTGGGGACTGCGGCAACGCATAGAACTTACCTTTATGCACGCGGCTTGGTACCAGATAGTCACGGGCACCTTCCGGCGTGGCTTTGGTCAGCATGGGGGTTTCGATATCCAGGAAACCGTGGCTGTCCATAAAGCGGCGCACAAAGCTGGTGATCTTGGCACGGGTTTTCAGGCGGTCGGCCATTTCTGGGCGACGCAGATCCAGGTAGCGATATTTCAGACGCGCTTCTTCGCTGTTGGTCTGGTTCGAGTCCAACGGCAGCGGTTCGGAGCGGTTGATGATCTCCAGCGCGTGGGCAAACACCTCAACCTCGCCAGTCGCCATATCCTTGTTGGCCTGGCTTTCCGGGCGCGCACGCACGGTACCGACGATCTGGATGCAGAACTCGTTACGCAGTTCGAAGGCTTTGTCGAAGGCCGCTTTCTGATCCGGATCGAAGAACACCTGCACGATACCTTCGCGGTCACGCATATCAATAAAGATCAGGCCACCCAGATCGCGGCGGCGGTTGACCCAACCACACAAAGTGACTTCCTGGCCGACGTGGGCCAGATTCAACTGCCCGCAATATTCAGTACGCATACGCTATCCTTTTGACTTAAGCCGATTCCGCCGGAGGTTGGCAACAGTTGCTGTTTCCGCACGGCTGTTATCTGACGAATTGTTATTTATCACCCGGTTTGAAGTCTGTTGCATACCAGCCAGTACCCTTTAACTGGAAACCGCTGGCAGAGATCAACTTGGTCAGTGCGGGCTGCCCACACGCCGGGCATTGAGTCAACGGCGCGTCGGAAAATTTTTGTAGTTTCTCTAATCGATGTTGGCATGAGCCACATGCATATTCATAAATCGGCATAGATCGCTGGATTAAAGATTGGTGAAAAAAGGCGGTCATTATAAAGGAAATTCATGCGCCAGATAAGAGCGAACACGGCATTGTTGCAACGCTAAATGGTACCGAACGTTAAGAAACAACACATCGGTTAACAAATTTCCCATTAACTGGCAGCAGTTTTATCACGTAGCCTATGTCCCCGTCGTCTTTCATATGCCAGTAGCACAACCTTAAATCCACTTTACCCCTGAGATGCTCCCAATGCTAAAACTTGATGCCCAAACCACCGCCCTGGTCCTGATCGATCTGCAACACGGCATTTTACCTTACGCCGCTGGCCCGCACAGTGCCAGCCAAGTCGTCACCCATGCGGCCCATCTGGCAGGACGCTTCCGCGCGCTGAATGCCCCCGTGTTTCTGGTGCGCGTCGGCTGGTCTGATTCCTTTGCCGAAGCGCTCAAGCAGCCAGTAGATAAACCTTCACCGTCTCCGGTCGGCGGGCTGCCAGCGTCCTGGTGGGAATTCCCCGAAGCGCTGGCGGTACAAGACAGCGATGTGTTGATCACCAAACGTCAATGGGGCGCATTCTATGGTACCGATCTGGATCTGCAACTGCGTCGTCGGGGTATCAAATCGGTGGTATTGGGCGGTATCGCTACCAATATTGGCGTGGAGTCTACCGCTCGCGCAGCCTGGGAACATGGCTACGAGTTGGTGATCGCCGAAGACATGTGCAGCACCTACAGTGCCGAGATGCACCAGTTCGCCTTCGATAATATCTTCCCGCGTATTGCCCGTGTGCGAAGCACCAGTGAAATCCTTGCGGCGCTATAAGCCCGCCGTAACTTGAAAGGCGGCGCAGATAACGTTAACGTTGTTGCCAAAATGTAAAGCAGGGAAGATGACCGTTGATTTATATTGGACTACCGCAATGGCAACATCCGGCCTGGAACCGCATCGGCCTGCGCGATCTGGCGGACTACAGCCGCTACTTCAACTGCGTGGAAGGTAACACTACCTTCTACGCGTTGCCCAAGGCGGAAATTGTCCATCGCTGGCGCGATATGACCAGCGATGATTTCCGTTTTTGCTTTAAATTCCCGTCAGCGATCAGCCATAAAGCAGCACTGCGCGGCTGTGAAGCCGATATCAAGGCGTTTTATGATTGCCTGCGCCCCCTTGAAGGGCGTATCGGACAGCTGTGGTTGCAGTTGCCCGCCGCCTTTGCACCCGAGCATCTGGGCATTCTCTGGGCTTTTCTTGATGCCTTACCGCCGGAGTTTACCTACGGAGTCGAGGTCCGCCATCTGGAATTTTTCGCCAAGGGTGACGCAGAACGCCAACTGAATCAGGGTTTGCACCAACGAGGTATTAACCGCACCATCCTCGACAGCCGCCCACTGCACCATGCCAAACCACACAGCTCGGCGATCCGCGATGCACAACAGAAAAAGCCCAAGCTGCCGGTGCATGCAGTGGTAACGGCCAACAACCCGTTGATCCGCTTTATCGGCGGTGACGTGCTGGCGGACAATCAGCGCTGGTTCGAGTCCTGGCAACAGAGGCTACCTGACTGGGCGCAACAACATCAGCCCTACCTGTTTATTCACACGCCAGATAACAGCGATTCACCGCAGCAGGCACAGAAAATCTGGCAAGGGCTATACGGCATAATTCCGAATTTATCGATGCCTCCGGGCTGGCCAGAGCAAGAAGCCTTGTTTTAACCTATTAATCTGATGGCTCCCATCGGATATTTCCTCGCGACAGTCGCGATGATGGCAGTTATGATGCTCGTTGCCAGATTTGGTTACGAATGGAGTTAAGAATGGTAAGCGCGCTCTATGTGGTGCTTGGCGCATTGTTGTTGATCAAACTCTCTTATGACGTGGTCAGGTTGAGAATGCAGTACCGGGTCGCCTATGGTGATGGCGGGTTCTATGAGCTGCAAACCGCGATACGCGTACACGGTAACGCCGTGGAGTACATCCCGATCGCCGCCATCCTGTTGGTGATCATGGAGATGAACGGTGCCGAAGTCTGGATGGTGCATCTGTGTGGTTTGCTGCTGATGGCAGGCCGACTGGTTCACTACTACGGTTTACGTAACCGTGAAGTCCGCTGGCGCCGTTCGGGTATGGCGGCTACTTATATTTCTCTGATACTGATGGTGATAGCCAATATCGTTTATCTGCCGTGGGACATTATCTTCAGTTTGCACTGATATCCCCTCTGCTCAGGCGGCCACGCCGCCTGCTTCTGCCTGCGCCGCTTTTCTGTTAGTATACGCCCCTTCGAATTCTGACCTGATTTGCCGCTATGCCAAACCGCGATACTCTTTTTTCCGCCCCGATCGCCAAACTGGGCGACTGGACCTTCGACGAGCGCGTTGCTGAAGTCTTCCCAGACATGATCCAGCGTTCCGTTCCGGGCTACTCCAATATCATTTCGATGATTGGCATGCTGGCCGAACGCTTTGTCCAGCCACACAGCCGGGTGTATGACCTGGGGTGCTCGCTCGGCGCGGCCACGCTATCGATGCGCAGGAACATCAGCGTCGAAGGTTGTCAGATTATTGCGGTCGATAATTCCCCCGCGATGGTAGAGCGCTGCCGCCGCCATCTTGATGCGTTTCGCGCCGATACGCCAGTCGACGTCATTGAGGCGGACATTTTAGACATTACCATCGAAAACGCCTCGATGGTGGTATTGAACTTCACCCTACAGTTTCTTGAACCGGCCGATCGGCTGCGCCTGCTCGAACAGGTTTATCGCGGGCTACGTCCGGGCGGTGCCTTGGTGCTGTCAGAGAAATTCAGCTTTGAGGATACGGACGTCGGTGAACTGTTGTTCAACATGCACCACGACTTCAAACGAGCCAACGGCTACAGCGAATTGGAAATCAGCCAAAAGCGCAGCATGTTGGAAAACGTGATGCTGACCGATTCGGTCGAAGCGCATAAAGCGCGCCTCCGGCAAGCCGGTTTTGAACATGCAGAAGTCTGGTTCCAATGTTTCAACTTCGGCTCGTTGATCGCCCTGAAATCAGGAGAAACCGCATGATCGAGTTTGGAGACTTCTACCAGCGCATCGCCAAAAGCCCGCTGAGCCACTGGCTGGATACGCTGCCGGCACAAATCACCGCCTGGCAACGAGAATCGCTGCATGGCAAGTTCAAGCAGTGGTTCAATTCGGTAGAGCACCTACCTTCCCTCACGCCAACTCAGTTGGATTTATTGCATGGCGTGCGTGCCGAGATGGAACAACCGCTGTCACCTGGCCAGCTCGAAGGCATTGAGAAAATGCTGCGTACGTTGATGCCGTGGCGCAAAGGGCCTTTCTCACTTTACGGCATCGATATCGATACCGAATGGCACTCCGACTGGAAGTGGGATCGGGTGCTGCCTCATATCTCCCCGCTGGCTGGCCGGACCATTCTGGATGTGGGCTGCGGCAGCGGTTACCATCTGTGGCGCATGGTCGGTGCCGGAGCGCATCTGGCGGTAGGTATCGATCCGATGCAGCTGTTCCTGTGCCAGTTTGAAGCGGTACGTAAACTGCTGGGAGGCGATCAACGCGCCCATGTGTTGCCGTTGGGTATTGAACAACTGCCCGAGCTGGCCGCGTTCGACACCGTTTTCTCGATGGGCGTGCTTTATCACCGCCGCTCCCCGTTGGATCACCTGTATCAGTTGAAAAACCAGCTGGTTTCCGAGGGCGAACTGGTGTTGGAAACGCTGGTTGTACCAGGCGATCGTCATCAGGTATTGGTGCCGGGCGACCGCTACGCGCAGATGCGTAACGTCTACTTTATTCCGTCTGCCGAAGCGCTGAAGTGCTGGCTGGAGAAATGCGGATTTGTGGACGTCAGGATTGCCGATATTTGCCCAACCAGCACCGAAGAACAGCGCCGCACTGACTGGATGACCAGCGAGTCACTGGCCGAGTTTCTCGATCCCAAAGATCCGAGCAAAACGGTTGAAGGCTACCCGGCACCGATCCGCGCCGTGCTGATCGCCAAAAAACCGTAAGCCTTAATCAACTCACTATATAGGGGCGTAGCAATGCTACGCCCTTTTAGTTGTATTGTTATTTTCTCAAAGCCTGTAGCAGATCCTTTTCAAACACTCCGCTGGATGAACACTCGAAAGGCTTGACCTTGTCGTTGCCATCTCCCGCCACTAGCCCCGCAACGCCATTGACTTGCACCATCACGTTAGTCCCTTCTCCAGCGCTAAAAATCTGCACCAGGATCCGGTAGGTCACATTCAGATTAGACGGCCCTGGCTGGTCTGAACAAATCAGATACAGGCTGGCCAGCTCGGCATCATTGCCCGTCGTGCCAACGATCCCCAGATGTGGGTCGACAACCGTGGCCTTTAACCCTTTCTGCACAAAAATTGCCTCGGCACGAGTTAACAGCTCATCCGGCTTACGGTTGCCTATCAAGGTGGGCTTCGCAGCAACAGTCGGCTCGCCAGAGGCAGTTTCAGCCGCACTGCCGGGCTGGTTACCGGTTTTAGTTGGGCCATACACCGAAACACAACCCGTCAATGCCAATGCCAGCAATAAAATTAAATATCTCATCATTCACCTGTAATACAGCGTGGCGCAAGCCGTTAACGACATGACAAGCCCAACAATCAGTAAATAACGCATCTCCCCCTCCTCCGTTAACGATAATAGGCCGCAACACAGCCCGATAATGAACAACAAACCAGCATTAACCACACAACATAAACTCTCATGTATCCTCCTGACCAAAAGCGGTTGATCTTGTTTCGTGCGGCTTGAGCACCAGCACCGACAAACGGTATCGTCTCGGCGGTTACGTGTCGCTTCCTGTCATGTGTGTCAACGCTGGCAATACAATCGCGGGAAAAACCAATCGGGGCTCAGCGTTCAGGGTTGAACGCTTTCACTGGTGTGGTAGACTGGACAAAATCCAACAAATTCATAAGGATGGTTAATGATAAGCGTTGACAGGCTGTTGATGGCATTGCTTACCATCATGGCTGGCATATGGCTCGCCGTCATATTCAATATCGGCGGCACCGTGCAAATGCTCTCGGCCATTTTTCACTGGGTGGAGAGCCTGCGATAAGCCACCGCTGCCAGTTACATTTTATCAATATTTAAGCTTAAGACAGTGACTCATCGTTAACTAGAGTTAAAGTGTTGGTATCGCGCCAACACCAGTGAAGTATTGAACCTGTTTGCCCTGAGCACCTCTACCCTGTTCAGGGCTTTTTTTGCGCACAGAAGCAAAAAGCCCCGAATGATCGGGGCTTCAAACAGGGCTCACACCGTTGGGCCATTGCTAACGCTCTCAGCATGCGGCCCCTACTATCTCACTAGGCAGGAGTGAGCATGGCCAACGCGTTCTTCATCGCCTCGACCGTTTCACCATCCACGCAGTAGTGGCTGAATTCGTCAAACTCATTATCGGCACACATGGTGACACCCGCCTTACGGTAACGCATGGTGGAAGGTACCGTATGCCCGGCCGAGCTATGCAATTCCTGAATACCGATATCCACAAACTTATGCATATTGCTCAAACGGACACCTGCACCGGCCATGATCACCGGCCCCTTGCTGGCATGCACCAAGTCGCGCAAGAGCGGCAAGCCCAATTCGGCATTCTGCTGCTGCCCAGAGGTCAGAATGCGTGCCACGCCTAGCTGCGTCAGTTGCTCCAGCGCCACCATCGGGTTTTGACACATATCGAACGCGCGATGGAAGGTCACCGCCATATCACCGCTTAATTTCATCACCTCGCGCATCCGCGTAAGATCGATATGCCCTTCGTCGTCCAACATGCCGATTACCACACCGGCAAAACCCATCTCGCGGATTTGCGCCACGTCGTTCTTCATAATCTCGAAATCGACGGAGCTGTAACAGAAATCGCCCCCACGCGGCCGCACTATTGGATGAACGGGTATCGTTACCCGCTCCCGTGCCAGCCGTAACGAACCAAAGCTCGGCGTCAACCCGCCCTCACTCTGGCTGGCACACAATTCTATGCGGTCAGCGCCCGCATGCTCTGCTGTCATGGCACAGTCGACGCTATAGCAACAAACTTCCAGCTTCATTATTGTTACCCCCAGATAACGGTCAAAAATGCTACAGCAAACGTTCACCCATCGCCTATAAGCCACAGGATGAAAACCTGATAAAAGTCTTAACGGCACAAGGTGCTAACTATGGCACTCAATTTTGATGAATGGATCGATCGCAGTCACAGTGGCGGCGTTAAGTCTGATAAATAACGCGAACGCATCATTTTTCCCTGTAAGCCCCCATTCGAAACCGGCAACGAACGAAACGCTACGGTTTCGCCCGTTCACTGGCCACGATGTCACGAATATGATGCGGATGGAATTTGATGGTGACATTACCATCGGTGATCGCCAGAGTCGGATTGGCCAGGCGTTCGCCCTCACCTTTAGGTGAGCTCTGCTTAAGTTTGATGCCAGGTAGCAGCAAGGCTTCGTCCGCCAGATGTTCCAGGGCGCGAGCATACAGGGTAGAGGGATCGCCGCTTAGCACCAGCTCTACATGTTCCCATCCTTCATGCGGATAGCGCTTCTCACCGGGGTATGGCAGCTCGATACAATCAATCTGCCAAGGGCCAACCTTCAGTGGTTCATGGAGATCAAACAGGCAAATCGGCCTGCCGTTAATCATCGTTTCCGAAAGCAGCGATCCGCATTGCAGCAACCCCTGCCGCCAACGATCGGCGGTGCTGTTCTGATGGCAACGCAGCGAGATATGGTCTGCGCTGAATTTTGCCAGCTCAAGATGAAGCCGTTGTGCAAACTGCTCCAGCGCCAGTTCAAAGCGAGGTAAATCCAGCGTCAGGTCGTTAAGTTCGGCGATCGATGACAAGGTAGTCATAAGTTTCTCAGGCTCTCCAGGATCTTTGGCAGGCCAATAATCTACACGTCGAATCGCCTGGAGGCTATGGATCAGAGAATAAAAACCTAACGGATGGACATAATGCTGTTTCTTTAGCGCTAGTGCCTATTTTAGGCCGAGTTATCCTTCAGGAAGCAAGAAATGATCAAGAATCATCTTAGTTCGCACTTAATTAAGCCACCATTAAAACCCTTAAGTTTCCCTAACGATTTGTCGTTTTACGCTTTCTCAAGGCCAATGTATAAAAATCGCTTGAAATGAAATTTACACCCCTCTCAAACACCGAGGTAACACAATGTTTTTATTATCAAAAAAAGATAATCATGCGAACAATCCTAAACAGCATTCTTATAATTGATTAGGTGACGTTAATAAGTTAGGTTAGGAGAGCATTTGATTTTGGATAAATAAACATGACCCTGTTAGGTATATCCCTTGTTTTAATAGCCATTGCTGGCTACGCGATTTATCGCCATTTCAAAACTCGCCAGAATAGTGTGTTACGCTCTGGACGAGGCAATAAAAAGCGTTAAAGCTACCATTAATCCGCTCCCATCAAACCAATGACCGCGGACGGTTTGATTCACCTGCTTACCATTTTGGCCTTCTCTTTTCCCTATCTTTCACCATGCCAGCCCGCGTCAACTACTGACGCGGTGCCGTCAATCGGTTACAATTGCAGGCTGTTTTGTGGTTGAGCGTCGTCTGCGATGTGTGGCGTCGTCCCTGCTGGACTGCAAGTTGTACGCCAAGGCGTTTTGCAGGCCAACAGAGTAAAACCACCTTTTGATCCGGAGGGCGTACTGCACGGCCCTCGTTTGTCATTTAAGGTAACCCGGTGAATATTCAGGCTCTTCTATCAGATAAGGTCAGCCAGGCGCTGATTGCCGCAGGTGCGCCTGCAGATTGCGAAGCTCAGGTTCGTCAGTCCGCGAAAGCACAGTTTGGTGACTATCAGGCCAACGGCGTGATGTCCGTTGCCAAAAAACTTGGTATGCCGCCACGACAACTGGCAGAGAAAGTCGTGCAACTGCTTGACCTGGGTGACATCAGCAGCAAAGTGGAAATTGCCGGCCCGGGCTTTATCAATATCTTCCTGAACAGCGAATGGGTTGCCCGTCAGGCCGATGCCACCCTGGGCGCAGCTAAGCTGGGCATTGCCCCCGTTAAGCCGCAAACCATCGTGATCGACTATTCTGCGCCCAACGTGGCGAAAGAAATGCACGTGGGCCACCTGCGCTCCACCATTATTGGCGATGCCGCTGCCCGTACCCAGGAATTCCTGGGCCATAAAGTGGTACGCGCCAACCATGTGGGCGACTGGGGTACCCAGTTCGGCATGCTGATCGCCTACCTGGAAAAGATGCAAAACGAGCACGCCAGCGATATGGGGCTGTCGGATCTGGAGCAATTTTACCGCGAAGCCAAGAAAAACTACGACGAAGACGAAGATTTCGCTCTGCGCGCCCGTGGTTATGTGGTCAAACTGCAAGGCGGCGACGAATATTGCCTGAAGATGTGGCGCAAGCTGGTGGACATCACCATGGCGCAGAACCAACTGACCTATAACCGTCTGAATGTCACCCTGACCGAAGATGACGTCATGGGCGAAAGCCTGTACAACGCCATGCTGCCGGGCATCGTTGCCGATCTCAAGGCGAAAGGCCTGGCGGTAGAAAGCGAAGGCGCCACCGTGGTGTTTCTGGACGAGTACAAAAATAAAGACGGCGATCCGATGGGTGTCATCATCCAGAAGAAAGATGGCGGTTACCTGTATACCACTACCGATATCGCCTGCGCCAAATACCGTTTCGAGACCCTGGGTGCCGACCGTGTTCTCTATTACATCGACTCGCGCCAGCATCAGCACCTGATGCAAGCCTGGACCATCGTGCGCAAAGCAGGTTACGTGCCAGACTCTGTCTCGCTGGAACACCACATGTTCGGCATGATGCTGGGGAAAGACGGCAAGCCGTTCAAGACCCGTTCAGGCGGCACCATCAAACTCTCCGATCTGCTGGATGAAGCCGTTGAACGCGCCAGCAAACTGATTGCCGAGAAGAACCCGGATATGCCTGCCGACGAAATGCAGAACGTGGCTAACGCGGTCGGCATCGGTGCAGTGAAATATGCCGATCTGTCGAAAAGCCGTACCACGGACTACATCTTCGATTGGGATAACATGCTGACCTTCGAGGGCAACACCGCGCCGTATATGCAGTATGCCTATACTCGCGTTGCCTCGGTGTTCAAGCGTGCTGGCGTAGACGAAAGCAACCTGACGCTACCTTTGGTGATGACAGAAGAGCGTGAAATCGCGCTGGCAACTCGCCTGCTACAGTTCGAAGAAACCCTCACCGTGGTCGCCCGTGAAGGTACGCCGCACGTGATGTGTACCTATCTGTATGACCTGGCGGGGCTGTTCTCTGGCTTCTACGAGCATTGCCAGATCCTCAACGCCGAAAGCGAAGAGGCCCGTCAGAGCCGCCTGAAGTTGGCACTGCTGACCGCCAAAACGTTGAAAACCGGTCTGGATACGCTCGGGATCGAAACCGTCGAACGCATGTAACATGTAGGGACGCTGCATGCGCTCCCATCTAGCCTTTGTCATCAATCTGAAGAAGGTCGCGTTACCGACTTCTCAGGTTGCTGACAAGGTTCTTGTCTGACGATCAAAGCTTGACTCTACTAAGGCCAGTGCCAATAACGGACTGGCTTCCATATAAAAAACGCTCACTCATCAGTACCAATATGAACTCATGATCCTTGATGTTAATGACATCCCCAAGGACTTCTGATATGTCCCATTGATACTATCATCAGCCTTGCTCCTCCGCGCTGTTGGCGTGTATTTCAATAAGCCCAGTCGGTTTTAGCCTAATTGCTCAATTTCGCAGGATAGCTTAGTGTGTTTATCTTCCTCAATAGTCAGGTTGGTGGTTAGCCCGGCGAAACGCCGGGCTAACATTGCAAAAAGTAGAATTAGTATTTTTTTAAAATGGCATTCTGTTAGTCCACGAACCATTATTTAATATAATCCTATCAGTTTACGTTTGTTTGATTAGGCTCTTCTCAATTTCCCCATATGGGGTCAGACGATCCCATGTTACCTCCTACACAAGTTCCGGAACCTGTTGCTACAGAAGTACCTGGACCATAAAATCCACCAGGTAATGAACAACTATAGCCTAACCCATCCATAACTCCGGCCCAAACCCCTGCCGCTCCAGTTTCCCATTGCCCACTGCCACCACCACTGCCACCAACGGACATCAATTCAATTTCATCTGTTATTTCTCTTAAAACTAAATCATGATATTTATTCATTACTTATTTCCCTTATTCGTTTAACAACAGGGTTAATATTATTGCTCACATATTCCATTGTGCTAAGATAAATAATATTTTTTTTATCAAAACCATTACGATAGAACTGGAAGCGTAATCCGGGTGCGCAAACCAGTAATTGAGCATTTTGCTCTATAAGTTTCTCTATATCTGATTCAGTATCATCCCGCTCAACGAGCCAGCTGAGATTTTTTTTATTTAGATAATCCTGCAAAGCTGTAATGTATTTATCTTCTTTGTAAAAACCGAACAAACCGCCACCTGCACCTTGGATAGGAGACCGACCAAATGTCGGGCTGGGCCTGTAAATAAAGTAAATTCTTTTACTTACCATTATCACCCTCATAATTTAGTGTGTTTGTACTGTTCAAGTACTGTCTCTTATACACATCTAAAAATGGGGGGGGGGGGGGGGGGGGGGGGGGGGGGGGGGGGGGGGGGGGGGGGGGGGGGGGGGGGGGGGGGGGGGGGGGGGGGGGGGGGGGGGGGGGGGGGGGGGGGGG
>NZ_JAELTL010000069.1:0-22517 GCF_016428815.1 Serratia sp. ASV30
CCCCCCCCCCCCCCCCCCCCCCCCCCCCCCCCCCCCCCCCCCCCACACTTTTTTAGTTGGCATCGTCGGCAGCGTCAGATGTGTATAAGAGACAGGGTTAAATCAACCCAAGTTTGCCACTAATTTCCATGATCTCGCGCCGCCATTGCTGCTGCAACTGCGGCTTTTGATGCTTGGGTTTACGTGTTAAATCCTCCTCAAGTTTGTGCTCCAAAGCAACCAACGTTGCCAGCAGGTGTTCTTCATTGCTCGATATCGCAGGTGCAACGAGCAACTCACGTTCAGGGGATGCCACCAGCTCGGAATGACCGCCACCACTCAAGATGGTGTAGACGGGTAAAAGGTCGTGCCATTCGGTCAGTTGACGATCGTCTATCAACCAGTAGCGATTACAGCTTTGCTCCATCAGCGTCCGATCGTGGGTGACCAGCAGCACGGCTCCTGCAAATTGTTGCAACGTTGCGGCCAGTTCTTCCTTACCCTCCATATCCAGATGGTTGGTCGGTTCGTCGAGCAGCAACAGTGAGTAGTTGGCCAGGCTAAGCGCAACAAACAATAACCGCGAACGCTCGCCACCGCTCAGCGTAGACACTTTCTGTTGGTGGCGCAGGTAAGGGAAACCGGCACCGATCAGCGCCATTTTCCGTTGGTCTTCGGTCAGAGGCGCGAAGTGGCTCAGAGCATCGCTTAACGAGTCCTCATCGTTGAGCTGTTGCAGGCTCTGGTCGTAATAACCAATACGCACGCGAGGGTGAAAAACCACCCCCTGGCAGCTTGCTTGTTGGTATTGCTGCCAAAGGAAGTGCAGCAATGAAGACTTACCACAACCGTTACGGCCTACTAACGCGATGCGATCGCCACTTTTTACCTGAAGATGTTCCAGACTGAACAGCGCCGGCGCGGTAGGAGCAGGGCGAATGGCTAAATGCTCCAACGCCAACAGTCGATCGGCAGGCAGCGCTTCACCACTGAGCCTGAGCCGCCACTGGTTGCCTGTGCTCAAGGCGGTTTGTTGGTCCTTTAACCGAACCACCTGTTTTTCCATCTGCTTGGCTTTACGTGAGAGATCTTCGTTGTCATACACCTGGCCCCAGACTGCCAGGCGTTTGGCACTTTTCTCTACGCGGTCAATTTCCTTTTGTTCAGCCTGATGGCGGTGCTCATCAGCCAAGTCCTGCTCTTGGAGGGCGAGGCGCGCCTGCGAACAGGGTAAACGGAAATACTGCAGAGTTTTGTCACGCAGGATCCAGGTACAGTTGGTTACGCTGTCCAGTAACCGGCCGTCGTGGGAAACCAGCACGAAGCTACCGTTCCAGCCATTGAGGAATTGCTCCAGCCACAGTAGCGTCGGCAGATCCAAATGGTTACTGGGTTCATCCAGCAGCAGCAAATCTGGCTGGCGGATCAGCGCCCGAGCTAACAACAACCGGGTATGCTGGCCACCGCTCAGGGTTCCCGCTGTCAGATCCCACGCCGCTCGGTCGAATCCCAGTTCGGCGAGTAACACTTCACCTTGCCAACGTTCAGGCTGGTGTTGGTCATCAGCCAGGCCCGTGAGCACGGCTTCCAACAAGCTGCAGTGATACAAGGTTTCGGGCAGGTGTTGTTCCACCCGAGCCATCAGGCATTGGTGTGATGAGGTGACAGTACCCGTGCTGGCAGGGAGATCGCCGCTGAGAATTTTAAGAAGGGTGCTTTTGCCACAGCCGTTATGGCCGATTAAACCAATGCGGTCGCCCTTTTTCAGGCTAAAGGAAACCTCAGCCAGCAGCGGGCCGAAAGCGGTATCAATACCAACAGATTGTGCAGAAAGTAATGTCGTCATGGTGCTTACTCAAGGTTACAGGCATGCAAATGCCTATCGTCAAAAAATTGCCGACGATAACCCGGTAAGCCGGAGGGAAGAACTTTGATGTGAGTAAACTTCGCTCAAGCTTGGGTTATCGGAACACGATACCGGTAATGCTTGAGCAGCGACGATCACCAAGGTGAGGTGAGAATTTGAACCATTCACACGACAGCATAGGGGACCTCCTTTTCATAGTTTTTGGTTGATAGGTGAACGGATTATAAAGGGGATTTACGGTTTCTGCTACTGGCCTGGCAGTGGAAGGCGTAACAGGAAGGTAACCCTTAAAATCTAAACGGGCTCACCATGCAGGTGGTGCTACATGCTGCACCCGTTTAGAGAGTCAATGAGCGGCCGATCACTCATCTTCTGCGTAGATATCTGGGTCCTGAATATGTTCCAGCACGTCTCCAGGTTGGCAATCAAGATAGCGGCAGATAGCATCCAGCGTAGCAAAACGTATTCCTTTCACCTTGCCTTGCTTTAACAGCGAAAGGTTTTGTTCGGTGATGCCGGCTGCGGCGGCCAGGTCTTTGGATTTGACTTTGCGTGTGGCTAACAACACGTCTAGCCGGACGATGATCGACATAATGGGCTAACCTCACACGAACTGTTGATTTTCACAATGCAACTTGCTGGCCTGTTTCAGGATTTGTGCAATGACGGTAATACAGGCCGCAAGAAACAGGGCAACAATATTCCCTGTATCGATACCTAATGTCACCATTCGTTGGCCAACAGGCTCATGCATGGTTATCCAATAACTGAGAACAGGCTGGCACAACAACTCTAAAATCGTCCAAATGGCGACGTATTGACCCATTCTTCCCAAATGATGCGCCGCTATGCCAGAAAAGTAGGCGCGTTGACCATAGGTTTGGAACAACTTGCGTAAATGATACAACCCAAGCGCAAGTGCCAGTAGCGGCACGCTCGACAAGATAATGCCACCGGCAATTTGCCACCATGGGAAGTGCGTCAAATCAGCACCCAGGGCGCTGATTAAATCGTTTGAGATGGAGACATGAAATCCGTAGCCATCGTTGGCGGCGAGGCTTGGGAATAACCAATAGGAAGCATTAAACAGCAACATGGCGAGTAACAAGCACAACGTGATGGTGGCCATACGTTGGCTGAAGCGGGTCAGGCGATCCAATGTCATAAAAACCTCAAGTCGTTGAGTGGAAGTCGCAGTGACCTTACCTCTTCAATTATCGTAAAACAATAATAAATTATCGAAATGCGATCAGTTAATGGTTGTTTTGTTCACTAAACAACCCTGTTGAGGTTTCTCTTTGAGCGGTAAACGGTCATGGACAGAGCGCCGTGGGGGGGTAAATAGGGGTAAGTGAGGCGTTAGCTAAAATTTCTACTAACCTTCTAGGATTAATGCGCTTTTTCACTGAATAGGTTGTTATTATACTCACCGCTTATTGTTGATCAGGCGCAGTGATTTTCATCGTTTCGCCTGTTGCGTTTATCGCCAACCCCATGCTGAGCATTCACCTTTATGATCAAGTCATTACAGATTTTCCTGTTCACCTTTTTGTTGTTCGGCTTACCGCTGGCCCCGTTAGCCAATGCAGCACAGCAGGGTGCTGCTGCGGTTGAACTCAGCCCGCAGGAAATAGCGGCTTCATTGAAAAGTTATCAAAAACAGCTGGATACGATTAAACAACAGGTCTCAAAGGCGAGCTCTGATGGCCAGTTGAACAAGCTGTTTGAAGCCACGCAGGTCTTAGCCACGGACGCAGAAAAACTGACCACCGATCTGCAACCCATGCAGGTGAAGTTACAGGCACAGTTAGACGTGCTTGGCCCGCAGCCCGAACCTGGGGTAATGACCGAAACTGCCAGTGTGGTGCAACAACGCAATACGCTCAATAATGCCAAAAAACAGTTGGACGATGCCGTAAAACGCTCACAAGCCATCAGAACGGGGGCGCTCGACTTAGGTCAACAAATTACCGATCTGCGCCGTGTGGCCTTCAAATCCCAGTTGGCGTTGAATACCGGCAGTATTCTTAGTTCGCAATTCTGGTTGCCAGAGTCATCTTCACAGGTTGAGGATTTAGCTCGTCTTAATGACTTTAAGCAGCAACTGGAGCAAACCCTGGATGCCAGTTGGCAGGAGGAATGGCGCTACGGGACGATAGCGTTACTGATCCTGGCTGCGGCTTGCTGGTCTTTAGGGCGCTATTTCGTGGAGCAGTTTTTTGCCTGGGTGTGTATCCGCTATTTACCCGATGGCCGCTTGCGCCGCAGTTTTATGGCATTAATGACGGTGCTGATCACGTTGTTTGCCACCACGCTGGCGCTAAATCTGCTTATTTCTGCGTTTGATCGTGTTCAGCCGCTGACGCCTCAGGTCCAGGATTTTGCCGATGGATTTATGCAGTTGGGGATTTTCTGTGCGCTGATCGCGGGATTAGGCAGGGCGTACCTTTCGCTGAGCCGTCCATCATGGCGTCTGGCGCAGATGGATGATGCCATTGCGAGCGGCATGCGTTTCCTGTCGCCGTTATTGGCCGGATTGGCTATGGCTTTTGGCACCGTGGAACTGGTGAATAACGTGATTGGTGCCAGTCTTGGCAGCACGGTGCTAGGTAATGGCTTGGCTACCGCACTGATGGCATTAATCTTGTTCACAATACCGGTTCGGGCACGCCGTATCCGCTATAAGCTAGAGCAGCAGGGGATGCATCTGGAAAAACGCTCGGTGATTGCCGGGATAATCCATATCGTTATTGTGGTATCGGCAACCGTGATCCTGCTATCGCTGTTGATCGGCTATGTGGCTTTCGCTCGCTTCCTGACCTATCAGTTGATTTGGGTGGCACTGGTACTGATGGCGTTTTATTTCCTGGTGATCTTTGCTACCGATTTCTGTACGGTCATTTTTTCCCCTCAAACTGCCAGCGGGCGGGCGCTGAAAAAATCGCTCCACTTTAAAGATCGCCATCTTGAGCAACTGACCGTCATCTTCACGGCGTTGTGCAAATGTTCTTTGATATTGTTGATGATTGTTGCCCTGATTAATGGCTCCTTTGGCACCACCACGCCAAACTCCTTACTGCAAAAGATTGTTGCCATCCTGAGCGGTGAAGGTCTGAAGCGGCTAAATATCGTTCCAAGCAACCTGCTCAATGCGGTGGTTTGCCTGGCGATCGGTATCTATGTGCT
Organism: Serratia sp. ASV30; assembly: GCF_016428815.1. Taxonomy (NCBI): domain Bacteria; kingdom Pseudomonadati; phylum Pseudomonadota; class Gammaproteobacteria; order Enterobacterales; family Yersiniaceae; genus Serratia; species Serratia sp. ASV30. Next base: position 5,033 of record NZ_JAELTL010000069.1, read on the forward strand.
TCGGGTCACGCAACGTTGGTTAAGCCATGAGCTGCTGCCAAAAACCATCAGTGATATCGGTATTCGCGCCTCGCTTGTTACCTTGTTCAGCAACGTCGGCTATGTGCTGCTGATCCTGATCACGCTGGCGACGTTGGGTATCCAGTGGAATAACCTGGCCTGGATCGTGAGTGCGTTATCGGTGGGTATCGGTTTTGGCCTGCAGGAAATCGTGAAGAACTTTATCTCTGGCCTGATCCTGTTGACGGAGCGACCGGTTAAAGTTGGGGATATGATCGGTATCGGCGGGGTTGAAGGGGATGTACGGCGAATCAATGTACGTGCCACCGAGATCCAACTGAGCGATCGCTCGACCATGATTGTGCCTAACTCTCAGCTAATCTCGCAGAACGTGCGTAACGCCACTATGGGGAATGCCCAAGGGGTGGTTACCGTTGCGCTGACTTTCCCCACTGATATCGACCCAGAGCAGGTACGCAACGTGTTGCTGAGTGCCTACCATGAACACGATTCCATTCTGGAAACGCCAGCCCCTTACGTTCGCTTCAGCCAGCTTGGCCCAGACGGGATTATCCTCAGCGTGACCGGTTATGTCGCCAGTCCACGCATGGTCGGCGCCACCAAGAGCGATCTGCTGTTCAATATCTTGAAGCTCCTGCGTGCCCAGAACGTTAACCTTTCCAGCCCGAAAGAGGTGGTTTTCATGAAACAACGAGCTAAAAACCTGGTTGATGAAGAAGAACATTCATCTTGATGAGGTAACACCGATGAGTCACTCAATAGCCGATAACGTCATCGGAATTTATCAACGGCATGCCGAGGCGTTTGAGCTGAAGCGGTCAACAACGCTGCTTGAGCAACCCTGGTTGGAGCGGTTTCAGAGCCTGTTACCCGACAACGGGCGGATCCTGGATATTGGCTGCGGCAACGGCACGCCGATCGCCGACTATTTTATCCGCCAGGGTTTTCAGGTGACGGGGGTGGATAGTTCGCCACCGATGATCAACCGTTGTCTGCAACGCTTCCCGGAACAGCATTGGGCAGTGGCCGATATGAGAACCTTAGCGTTAGCGGAGAAATTTGACGGGCTAATAGCCTGGGACAGTTTTTTCCATCTGACGCGTGAAGATCAGCGCCAGATGTTTAACATTTTCCGGCAACATGCCAATAGCCAGGCCGCATTGATGTTCACTAGCGGTCCCAGTAATGGCGAAGCAATAGGGACATTTGAAGGAGAAGCCCTTTATCATTCCAGCCTGGCACCGGAGGAATACAGGCAATTATTGCAAGAGCAGGGATTCCAGGTGGTCAGTATGGTGGCCGAAGATCCCGACTGTAGCGGGCATACTGTTTGGTTGGCGCAACTTGGCGAGTCATCCCTGCATCACTTTCTGCCACAGTCCGCTATAGATAGACCATCAGCCAAGTGACGGTGTTGAAAAATATGATCATAATGAAAGTCATGAGAAAGATAGAAAAATACGTACCGCCAACGTTTATCCTGGCGTTGATGGTTGCACATATTGGGTACTTGGTGCTCAGCCCGATCCTGTGGCACGGGTTGCAACATTCTCATGATTTTGCGGAGAATTTCAGCTCCTGGCAACAGGCTCTGGGCTTTCTCGACACGATGGATATTCCCCGCTTTATGATTGGCATTGTGCTGCTCTTTATGGCGGGGATGTTACTGTTAAAAACGCGTATTGCCTGGTTTTTCTCGTTACTGTTGCTCAGTTGCATCGTTATCGTAGATATCGTTATCTATAGGCAAATCACAGTGTTGGCAGGGTATTCACTTGTCACCCTATTAGGGATGCTCATCTACTGGCGCCGTTTTGACCAACGTAAGCTGGCGAGTACCAGTTTCTTTGCTGTCACCAGCATAGCCTCATTGATTGTCTACAGTATGTTAGGAACGCTGTACATTGGCGATCAATTCACCCCCGCGGTCACCGATCTGCCTACGGCGTTTTATTTTGCCGTGGTCTGCATGTCTACTGTCGGTTTTGGCGATATCATTCCGGATACCACTACTGCGCGGATGTTCACACTCACGGTGATTATCTTTGGCATTACGGTTTTTGCCGCCTCTCTGGCATCGGTTGCTGGCGTGCTAATCAGCCAAAATCTTCAACGTATTATCAAAGGGCGGTTCTCTCACATGGTTCGCAAAAATCATTATATTATTGTTGGTACCTCTTCATTGGCACTCAATGTCTATCAGGGGCTGATTGAAAGCGGCGGTAACGTGACCATTGTTTGCGAGCCAGGCAATAAGCAACATTACCCTGACCATGCGGATGTGGTTGAAGGCGATCCTTCCGCCGTTGCGACGCTGGCATTAGCCGGGGCTGAAAAGGCGAAATACATTGTTGCCTTGACCGAAAGCGATGCGGTTAACGCTTTCATCATATTGGCGGCCAAAGAGGTGGGTGGGGCAGACACCAAAACCATCACGTTGGTCAACGAAAGCCAGAATATGAACAAGATCAAACGCGTCAAACCCGATGCCGTACTCTCACTGCAGCTGTTAGGCAGTGAATTGCTGGTACGATCGCTCAACGGTGAGGTGGTTAATCACGATCTCAATATTGATGCATTTTTCAGCAACGGTGAGAGTGATAACAAGGGCAAGTAACCGGGTTATTCCCGCACCACCTAAGCGGTGCGGGGACAGTTTTTAGCGATCAAATCCCCACTCAGACCATTTGCTTTTGATTTTCTCCTGCAACGGCAGCGGATAATTGGTGGCAAAACTCAATACCTGCTCCAACGGTTGGTTGACCTGCTGTTGGATCTGCAAGCAGCTGTACGCCACCAGGCCGCCGCGCCCGCGCAGTTTGGTGGCCACATCCAGGTAAATCTGTAACCCGGTACCGTCGGAGTCGTACTGCGGATAGAGAAACACGCCTTGCACCGGGTTATTGCGCGTCGCTAATGCCCAAGTCACTTTGTTGCTGTCATCAGGGGGAATATCTTCTCCCACGATGATCAGCTTGGCGGTGGTTTTACCAATATGGTTGGTCCAGAACACTTCGGCAATCTTGTCGATAAAGGCTTTGACCGTCATGCCGGTGATTTTATGCCAGTCGTCACGTACCCGGATCACCAGCCAATGGGAAGAGGCCTCCAACGGGCTGAAACAGTCGATGATCGGCAGGCCAGACTTTTCAAAATACACTCTGGCGGTGGCAGATAAACAGAAGCAGCCGAGCATTAACGTAGAGTCGATCGGAACACCCGGAATGCAGATCGGCAAGATAGCCTCATCGCGGAAGGTCACGCAGGTGATTTTCGCCAGTGGTTTCAGGCTGGACTGGTTGGAAAGATAGCCAGGGAATTCGCCAAACGGGCCTTCAGCTACGGATTTATCCGCGCTGACATAGCCTTCGATGATGATTTCACATTCGGCAGGCACCAGCACATCGCAGGTTTCCGCTTTCACCATCTCGATGCCGTGGCCAAGGAATGCCGAAGCATAGTTGTATTCATCATGCCAGGCTGGCGGAGCCGCAGAAAGCAGCATGGTGACCGCCGGAGGCACTCCCAGCGCGATCACGAACGGGCAGTCTTTTCCCTGAGCCGTCCACATATTGTAGATCATGCCGTTATGCTGGAAAGGCAGCCACAGGCCGACAATATTGTTCTTCGAATAATGCGGGCCATTACCGTGTGGTACGCCGACCGAACTGGCGTGAGGCGGTTTTGGCGTTGGGTTATTCTGCGGCCGTGAACCGGCGATCATCGCCCGGCTGAATGACCAATTGGTCCAGGCGTCCTTATCTACCGTGTAGGCGTCTTCCGGTACAGGCTCACCCGGTGGAGTTCGCACCATGATGGCTCCGGCTGTCTGGAAATAGCGGCCGCCGTCGCCGTCGTGCAGGATAGGAGCCGGGATTTTGGTCATATCAACCTGATCGCCCACCCATTTGTTTTGTTTACATGGGGCCGTGGCCGGGTCAACCATCACTGGCGGATGCGGCTCCTGACCGATGGCATCCAGAAAGGCATCCTGGATCTCCAGCAACTGAGCATCGTCCGGTAAACCTAGCATCAGCGCCAGACGCTGCCAGCGCTTGCCCGGTACGCGGCTGACCGTCGGGCCCATTTCTGCCGCCCGAAAACCGGGGGCGCCCTTTACCTTGCTAAACAGCGGCATCGGGCTTTCCGTTTCGCAGGCGTGGCGCAGAATAGCACCAATCTCCAGATACCAATCCACCTCGTCGGGGATCGCCACCACTTCTCCCTTGCTGGCCAACAGTTCCAGATAGGCGCGGTACGATTTGGGGACTTTCTGCACATCAATTTTCAGTTTACGTCGCTTCATTGATTTTGATCCTGATGTGGGCCACTGAGTTCATCGGCCAGGGCGAATGACTGGGCTACGCCGGTCAGCGTTGGGTTCCATGAGCCAGGGCGGGGGAACAGCATGCTGCCCAGGCCATAAACGTTCGGGTAACGGTGCATCTGACCGTTGAGGGCGGTGACCGAGGTTGCAGGATCGCCGCCCATCCACAGGGTGCCCGCCTCGTGCACTAACCCCTGATTGCGGATATTGTCCGGCGGCGATTTTTCCCAGGTAAAGCTGCCGTCAGGGTTATTGTGCTGGTACTCAAGTGGGGCATCTCCAGCTAGGGCGTACATCACGTCATAGGTGGTTTTATCCATCGCATCCCAGAATTGACGGTCGGTTTCCTTCATCTGGATATACACTTCGGCCTCACCCAGCGGGTTGGTCGTGACGTAATTCCACGAGTTTACCGAGCGTTCCCCGAGGAACTCCCCCATGGAATGCAGCATGATCACCACGTAGTCAGGATCCTGATAGGTGGCAACGGCTTCTGGTGAAGAAGCATCTGGCAGGATGCGGTACAACACGTCGTAGCTTTCCGCCGGTTGTGGGTTATGGACCACGCTGATGTGGGTGTGCATCAGGCGGTTGGTGGTTTTATCGATACCGGGCAGGTAATAGGCCACGGTTTGCAACTGGTTGGTTAATACCGGCAGGCTGCTGGCGGGGATACGGGCTGCCAGCCAGGAACGGATATGACCGCACAGGTTTTTTCCCACCAGTTTATCGTCAGGGAAAGACTTGGTGAGGATAAACCCGGCTTCCAGCGTGTTGCAGGCCAAAATCACCTTGGCATTGCCGACGCTTAGTGAGCCATCTTTAGTAATGATTTCTGTGACAACGTCACCTTCTGCAATCAGTTTCTCCACTTCGGCATTGACCACCACCTTGAGTGAGGCGTAAGCCTGCACATCATTCACCAGTACCGAAATGGGCGAGAACTTGGCCCAATCCTCTGGTGCCACTCCCTGGCCAGTTGCCATGGCTGAGTCCAACGCGCTCGGGCTTGGCTGCGGCTTGGCTCCACTGATATTGGCCAACTGCGAGAACAGGCGCTCACCCATAAAGCGATTTAGTGACTGGTTGCGATTGCCGGGGATCTCCAGGGAGTAGCGCCGCCCCATAAATTCGCCGGTGGGATACCACTGATTATCCAGGCGCTCGATCGCCTGCGGTGGCCATTCCGGCATTTCGCTGCTATCGGGTTGCGGTGTCCAGGCGTTCCAAAACAGCGCGCGACCGCCCACATAAGGGATCTGCGGCATAAAGTTAAGGCTGAGCTTCATATCGGCAGAACCATGATACGTCCATGGACGGATACCCACGCTGGTATTGAGTTTGATGTAGGCCGGTGGAATGTTCTGAATATGGTCGGGGATCAGATAGTCACCTTTCTCCAGCACCAGAATTCGGGCATGGGGATTATGTTGCAGCACCCGGTGGGTAAAGCTGGTGCCATAGGCACCGCCACCAATCACGATATAGTCAAAAGACTGCCCCTTGACCTGGGCAAAGCGGGAAAAGTAGATATTGTCGACTTCACTCATAGTTGGCTCCCGGAACGTGGCATGCGAAAAATCATCCCCGCCCCGAACCGGCGGCGGGGCAAACGGCTATGGGTAATAGGCGCGGCTTTGAATGGCCGCCGGGGCTGAGTTGAGGGTTTGCACTGCCACAGGGGCGCAACCACCGATCAACTGCTCCAGATCTTTACGCATGGGGTGGCTGCTGGTACCCAGCACCAGTTTTACCGCCTCAGCGTGGCCGCCATTGAGGAAATAGGTATCCATCGCCTGCAGGATGTTCCAGCGGCAACCGATCAGTTTGTTATCGTGAACGCCGTATTCGGTAATTGGCGAGATGTTGCCCGGGATCGCCTTGATGCCCAAGGTGTTGACGATGCAGGTGAATATCGCGGTGTTGGCATCCTTTGGGTCGTCCACCCGGAAGCCCCAGGTTTCTACCCACTCGGGTTGATAGACCGCAGAGTTGGTCCGCACCGGATTTTGTGAGGCTAAATTGACCTTGAAAGTGGTCTGGAATTTAGGCTCACCAAACAGCTGCTCACCGGCGGCGATGGCGATAGGGGCATCGCAAGGCACCCAGACGCGATGGTTACCGTACAGCTTGGTTTGATCGCCGTCTTGAATAAATTCCTCATAGCCAATCGGAGCCAACTGGTCTTTACGGTGCTCGGGATAGGCAACAATGTTGAGCTCCAGCTCCTGGGTGATCGCTGCACCGCTGCTGCCCCATTGCTCCGGCGGGGTATTGATGCCAGAGGCAAACTGCCCAGCGTACAATTGGAAGTTAAAGCTCACCATCGCCTTATCGCCAAACCGCGCCGCGCTAAGCCCGGTTCCCTGCAAATAAGGTTCCACGCGGCTCAGCGGCACCAGATAATACACGCCAACGTTGGTCAGTGAGGCGTAGTAGAACGGCATGGTGAACGGCGTCGGGATGCTGGGTAAATCATTTTGCTGATTAGACATGTGCGTGGTTCCTACTGTTGTTGGGATTGAGGTTTGGCCGAGTGTGGGCAAGCCGCCGGTACCGGATAAGGCGCGGCCTTCAGCGCCGAAAGAATATTCAGTGGGTTGAAGTACTGACGCATCAGGGTGATTTGATGTTGTTCATTGAATTGATAACGGATCGCCCAGTCGTAGCGATAGGGCACGCGGCCGCATTTGGTCGTGCCTTGTTCGCCACCGTAGGACATTGCCTGATCGCCGCTGAAGAAGGATTTCTCGACGCCCGCGCTGCCAAAATTCACCGTTGCACCGAGCAGTGTCCAAAAACGGGTAAACCCTTCGTGGCCGTAGAACACCCCCAGATAGGGGCATTCGCTGGGGCCGGAGATATCCCAGATCACCTCGTCAGTCATGCAGGAGAGTGCCAACTGCAGGTTACCGGTGGAATAGGCTTGCTGCAGTTGATCCAGAGTGGCCTCATTGCTGGCACTAGCACTAGCACTAGCACTGTCGGTTACGGTTGCTGCTGCGGTGGCCGGAGCAGCCATGAACACCTGTTTACCCAGCGGCTGGCGGTTAGCCACGCTGTACTCAAACGTGGGAGCGCAGTGGAATAATTCCTTGCCGGGGAAAGGGTTGGCGGTGATGGCCCGGAAGTCATCCCGCAACGCGCACATCGCCACCACGGCGGCCATCAACTTGTCTGGGGCACCGGTAAATGCAGCCTGCAGGTCGCCGAGTAACTGACAGTAACGCTGGTTAAAACGGATGATGGCGTCACGAACTTCACCTGGTGGATAATCATTGACCTTGGCGTTGCTGTCGATCAGCACGCTTTTCCCCCACGGCACCGGGAACGGCTCGCCGGTAGGGCCACTGGCCACGTTATCGCCTTTTTGATACAGCCGTTCATTGTAGATCTGGCTAAAACGGAAATAGTGGGCCAACTCATCTTCATCCACGACCCAGATATTATTTTCTGTGCCTTCACCCTGATCGGTAATCAGTTTCATGGCGGCTATCGCAGTCTTCAGATCGTTTACTTTCAGTACGTTGCCTCCGCCGCCGTAGTAGAAGACATCTGGCGGGATCTGGCGCTGAGGATCGCCGCAGAAAATCGCCTGTTCTCCATGGGTTTCCACCGCCGCCCGCAGCCGCGATTCAACGTAAAGATAAAACTCACCGATGGTCATATCGCTGGGGACTTCATTGGCGATGGCGCGAGGGCGGACATCTTTCGGATGCTCGATCACCATGCCCTGGAAGATGCCGTTTTTTGAGAAGCCGTACAGATTCACTTCAATATCATCAATATCGTAAGGCAGACGTGCGGGATAACTGGGCAAGAAGTCGGGCGAATCGACCGCAGGCGTACCGCCGATGGCGTTGAGCAGGTTGGCCGTCAGGGTGAAGTGCAGCATCTCTTCAACTACGATTGAACGCAGGCTTTCGATGATACGCCAGTCCACGTCGTCATCCAGGGTATAGAGCATCGTCAAATAAGGGGGAATGGTGGCATGTTCCAGCCGCATGGCGTTCTGCAGCAGATCGCGCAGTTCGTTCAGATCCTGCGCCAGGCTTTTTTCGTCGGCAAACTGCACATAGCCGAGTTGGGCAAACGAGGTTTCAGCAAGTTGGAAGGTCTTGGCTTTTGCGGTCATATTCATATCAATGTTTCCGTCCGAGTATGTGGTCGGCAGTGGCGAAGGTCAGGGCCGTCATAGTGAGCGTGGGGTTTGAGGTACCCAGCGTTGGCATGCTGCCGCAGCCAATAACGTAAAGGTTGGGGTGATCCCAGCTTTGCTGGTGCCGGTTGACTACCGAGTTTTCTGGCCGCGTTCCCATCCGGTGAGTGCCTGCCACATGGCCAACGCCTGCCCAGATGTAACCGTTACCTTGCCAGGTAAAATAGCCGGGGTTGTCCGACGGGTAGTGGGTGAAATCCTTGATACCCAGCTGGCTGAACAGGCTGCTGGCTACTTCGCGGCCAAACGCCATGCCACCCTGGCTGTAGTCATCCACGTTGTAGTGGATCACTGGCCGGTAATTGCCGAGCGGATCACGCCAGCGATCGTCGATGGTGACGCGATTGGCGGCATCCGGCAGCTGTTCGGTCATCATATCCAGGCGGATTTGCCGGGGCAGCACTTGCCCAAGACGCTGGCGTAACGCCTTGCCATACAATCGCTCGTCATCCACCATATCCACCGTGCTGTCCACCGGCTCGTTGCGTGGCCAGCTCCAGCCCCAGTTGCCGATCTCCAGCACAAATGCGGCGCGTTCGCGGCGGAATTCGCCCCCCCGGTAGTTCACCAGCGTTGACGTCAAACCCGGCCCACGAAATGCGCCTATCGCTTCCGGCGCTAACCCCCAGGACAGGATGGCGGGGTGATCCATCAGATTGCGCCCCAGCTCACCGCTGGACTGACAGGCCTGTGATGCCTGTAATAACACGGCATTTTCGATGGCATTGGCGGCCAGAATAAACAGCTCGCCGTGTAAGGTGATCGGCTCAAAGTCATGGCTGCTGTCGTTCTTCCACACCTTGCAGTCCAACGCACTGATATGACCCGTCTCTGGCGAGATATGCAGACGAGAGGCAACCGCCTGGATCAACAGATCGGCATCCGTTTCCACCAGGGTTTTTAATGCGTTGTAACGAGCCTGGATCGGGCAGATAGGAATACAGCTGGAGTTGCCCATACATCGGCGACCCACTGCCGGATTATCCACTGCACCACGCGGGGTATAACCTGCATTGGGCACGCTGTTTCTGGCTTGCGGGATAGAACGGATCTGGGCTTTGTCTGCCGTACCGGGTAATTCGGCCTGTGACAATCCGGCGATCATCCAGCGATCCAGATAGCTTTGGGGGATTTTTTGCATCGGGTACTGATAGCCTGGTGCAAAATAGATGCCGTGGTATTGCTGATCCTGCACATCGGCGGAAACCCCAATTTCCAGTTCAGCGCGTTGATAATACGGCAGCAATTCTTCATAGCTCAGCGGCCAGTCCACGCCACGGCCAAACAACGTGGCCATGGCAAAATCCTCAGGCAACATCCGTGGACAACTGCCGAACCAGTGCAGCGAAGTGCCACCCAGCCGGCGGGTATAGTTACTTTCAAAGGGATAGGGACCCATCTGCACGAAATACCCTTTGTGCGAAGGTTTCCCCGGCGTGATGGGTTCAACGTCAGTCACTTCTGGCTGTGGTGCGTTGGGCGAGTTGGGATAGGGCGCGTTAGGCGTTTTTGCCACTGCCTGCATAAAGGTTTGCACATGATCCAGGTGCTGGCCAAAGCTGTCGTTACCCGTCCCGGCTTCGACGATCAGCACCCGGCGGCCAGCGCGGGTCAGCTGCTTGGCCATGATACAACCGGCAAATCCTGAACCTACGATCACCGCATCATAGGGTTGGGCGGTGGCTTGCTGCCAATCAATCTGCCGCATGATGCCCCCTGTTCAGATCCTGCAGGATGTTGTGCGCAGCCCAACAGGTGAGCGCCGACATGGTTAGCGTTGGGTTTGAGGTACCCATGTTGATCATGTTGCCGCAGCCTACCAGATAGAGGTTGGGGTGCTCCCAGGTGCGCTGGTCCTTATTCACCACGGAGCTTTCTGGTGCCCCCCCCATGCAGTGGGTTCCGGCAAAATGCCCGGCACCGTTAAAGGTGAGGGTTCTGCCGTCTGGGCAGACGAAGGCTCCAGCATCCTCTTTTGAGTAGGACGAGTAGTTCTTGATATCGGCCTGGTCGAAGATTTTCATCGACATATCGTAAGCGCTGGCGAAACCGGCTCGGGTATAGGGCGATAAATCGTAGTGAATAACCGGGCGGTAGTTACCCATTATGTCTAGATAATTCGGATCGATGGTGACGCGGTTATCGTACTCCGGCAACTGTTCCACCAGGATGCCGAAGCGGAATTGACGTGAAACCTGGTCTTCGAGCCTTTCACGTAACTCTTTACCGTGCAGTTGCTCCTCGTCTACCAGGGTGATCACATCCTTCGACGGTGCCTGAGCTGGCCACAGCCAACCGTCGTTGCCCATTTCGAATCGATACGGTGCATGGTGTTTACGGAAGCTGCCACCGCGGAGATCCTCGATGCCGGAGGTCGCTAATGGGCCACGTAGCGGCCACAATGGCGTTTTCTTGGTTAGGCCCCATGTCAGCAACTCCGGGTGATCCATCAGATGGCGGCCAACCAGATCGTTGCCTTTACAGGCACCGGAGGCCAGTAATAGCACTGCGTTGGCGACAGCGTGGGCGGCGAGCACATAGCGTTTGCCCCGCACCGTATGCAGGCTGTAGGAATCATCCCCCGGATAGCGATAGTGTTTTAACTGAACGCCGTTGATCGCCTTACTGTGTGGGTCGATATCCAATTGGAATGCCACGCTCTGCAACACGATATCGAGCTTTTCGTGGTTGGCGGTGTTCAGTGTTTTCAGTGCATTATATTTGGCCTGAATAGGGCAGATAGGCACGCAACTGGAGTTACCCATGCAGCGGAGGCCCACTTTGTCGTTACCCACGGCACCTTTTGGGGTATAGCCCCGGCCCTGATCGTAAGCACTATTGGGAACGCTATTGCGTGAGGCGGGCGTTCCGCGCACTTTCAGTGTGTAAGATTTGCCGTCATCTTCCACCTGCATGCCATCAATGCGGCTGGCCAGTTGTTTGTCACTCCAACTTGCAGGCAGACCGTGCATTGGGTAGACATAATCAGGCGGGAAGGTGACACCAAGATAGGACTGTTCTTCCACATTGGCGGAAACCCCAAGCTCCAGCTCAGCCTTGCGATACCACGGCTCCAGTTCCTGGTAATCGATCGGCCAATCGATACCCACGCCATACAGCGACTTCAGGCGAAAATCCTCTGGTAGCATGCGCAGCGAGGTCCCGAGCCAGTGCAGGGTAGTGCCCCCCAGATAGCGGGTGTAGGTCGAACTGAATGGCAGCGGCCCTCGCTGGACAAAGTAACCTTGGTCGTTCGGCGTTTTGGTAACATCGGTTTCCAGCGGTTCGCGGGCGTTTGGGTTATCAGGGTAGGGAGCATTGGGGATTTTGATGGTGGCAGTATAAAAGGTGTTGAGGTAGTCCAGATAGCCTTGATAATCCGTCCCCACGCCGGTACCAGCCTCGACGATCAGGCAGCGCTTTCCTGCCTGCGTCAGGGTTTTGGCAACGATGGCACCGGAGATCCCACCTCCCACGATCACCACGTCGTACTCGTTCTTTTCTGCTTGTTCAGGGCTGATGATATTCATAATTTCACCACCGTGGAGGAGGTTACCGGTGGTTCAGACCAGGCACCAAAGCCTTGTTGTTTGGCACCTTGCGGGTGGGCATGGATCGCATCCCACACCAAGCCCTGTTGATAGCTGTTAGCACTGGGGATCTGGGTATCATTCGGGTTGTCTGGCGAATACCACTGGCCCAGGTACCACAGTTTGATAATGCTGGTCACCAACGTTGATAATTTTTCTGAACCCAACAGCCGGGTTTCTACAAATGACGAGTGCTGTGCAGCATCTGCCGGGAGTTCACCGTAGGTCGCCAACAATGTGGCAAAACGTTCTGCCGCGTGCGTTTGTACCCAGTCATAATAAAAGGCTGCCTGGCCAGTACCGAGTAACTCAAAACGGTCAAAACCGGTTAATAAACGAGAAAGATCGATAAATTGCTGTAGTGCTGCATCGGATGCAAGTTGTTCATCGCTCATAAGGTGCTGCCTGTATAGGGTTTTATTATGGCGGCCGTATTACCACCGCCGGGAATAATCAATAAAACAGGTTGCATTTATCGTTTTATTTATTGCTATGGATTAATAGGTGTATTAATCCCTGAGCCTCCAGTAACGTGGATGTTCATGATTTCTTGTTTTTTAGGCGCACTAAAAAGTACGCTATTGTAAAAACAATAACGGTAATTTAACTCATTGTAACCTTTTGAATTGGAACGAATAGTGTTTACCACGCGTAGGTAAGACCACCGGTGGTGGCGAACAGTTACGTGAGGTTCACAACGTTTACTTCCCGGGCTAATTATATTAGCGGTGAATTGCTATGCTAAATAAAATGAAATACACATAGCGGGCCAACATTGCGCAGGCGAGTGGCATCTCATTAAAATAAAAGCTCATTCAGAATGTTACAGGTAAAGTACGTGGTTAAGTTTTTTATTTCACTTAATCCACCACATTCTTGAGAGTGTAATAAATATGGTATGAGAGGCCATATTCCGCAAGCTTAAGCATTAATAAAGTATTTAATGATATATAATTCCCATGAGTGCGAGATATTTTGCTGCCAAAGACACCATGACAGCATAAAATACCAATTTTTAACATTTACCCCCTATAGATAGAAAGATAATTCTTTACAAGCTTACTATAACGCCGCGATCTAAGGAGGCAGGCATGCAGGTGGCGTTGGTTTTTATGAAAGCTAATTTAATGTGTTAGATCAAAGTTTACTGCGAATTTCGTTGTAAAAATACAACTTAGGATTAGATTGATTGCGATTATCATTAACTTTTAATGGGTGCAACATGGTGAATTGGTTTAATCGTGTCATGGATCGTCCGGATCTGGGCAAGCTGGTCCTGCGTTTGGCGTTCAGCATTATGATGATATTCCATGGGTGGCATAAACTGATCGGCGGCATCGATTATATCCAGGGATTGCTGACTCAGCATGGGCTGCCAGGATTTATCGGTTACGGCGTTTTCCTCGGCGAGTTAGTGGCTCCTCTGTTGATTATTTTGGGGATTTTTACCCGCCCGGCGGCGTTGGTGTTTTCATTTACCATGCTGGCGGCTTACCTGCTGATCGATCCCGGCAAGGCGCTGATGCTGACAAAGGTTGGGGCCTGGGGAGCAGAAGATATGGCGGTGTATTTCTTTGCCGGGCTGGCCATCGCCTTCCTTGGCAGTGGTCGCTATTCGGTAATGAAGGATCCGAACTGGCGTTGAGGTAGGGAAGTCGGTATCGATAGGGACACACACCGTGGCATTCCGGAGCTGAATGCCACTTCAATATTTCTCAACATTAATACTTGGCTTTTCAGCGCGAACACAATTCACCAACTGGTATAGCTCCAGTGAAAGCCCGATTGCTCTCTCTGTAAGAACCCGTGTGAGACAGGCCGATGAAACACATTGGCGCCGATTTCAGGATGTTGACGTTTAACATGCTGGTGTCCACTGGCTTCTTCAAATTGGTCAATTTTTGACAGCTTGTCGTAGAGAGTTTAGTCTGGTTCCGGATGCAACCCTTAATAAAACATGGAGTAATGTCATGGAAGAGGCTGACAAAGAGGCTCGCAGGATATGAGCAGAGGAATGAACTACCAGGGAATATCGGTCATTTGCCAGGGCGATACCACCACCACAGGGGGGCGGGTATTGGAGGGCGTTCTGGGAAATCGTTACACATGTGATGGTATTCCTGTCTCGCTGAAAGGGCATAAGGTTTCTTGTCCGGCTTGCGGGAAAGTGGGGGTTATTGCCGAAGGGGAAGTAAACTTAAGTTTTTATGGTGTACCAACGGCACTTGACGGCCATCGTGTGGCATGTGGTTGTCCGGCTGGTAGCCATCGTCTAGTTGCGAGCAGTCAACCGCTTTCGGTTGCCCCATCCATATCTCCGCGCTCACTGCTGATGAATAGCGGACAGGCAGCGGAGCCAGCGCAGTATGCTCAGAGTGCAAAGAAACAGGCAGTAGAACCAGAGCAGCACGCGCAGGCGGCCAAAAAGGAAAGGCAGAAGCGGGAAATTACCCTGACCATCGGGGTATTCTTCGACGGCACCGGCAATAATGCGGATAATACCGCAGCCAGCCTTGATGCCTGCTCCGGAGAGCATTTTGGGATGAACAATGCCGATGCTCAGTCAGCTTATTTCCAGTGTGTCCAGCTAAAAAGCGGACACAGCGGCTTCGCGGCAGGAAGTCATCTCGGTTATTACACCAATGTGCACTGGCTTAATATTCTGTATAACCAAAAACTCACTGCCGATACGGGATACGGCCAGCGCGCAATTTATATCGAGGGGATTGGTACGGAAAGCGGGGAAGGCGACAGTACTTACGGGATGGGCACCGGCAGGGGTAACACTGGCGTAGTGAGAAAAACCGATAAGGCAGTTGCTATGCTGGTTGCTGCTATCAAAGGTTATCTGGATAACCTGCCTGACGCCAGTTCCTGCATCATCAAAGAATTGCAGTTTGATATTTTCGGGTTCAGCCGGGGAGCTGCTGCGGCACGGCATTTTGCCAACCGGGTATTCAGTCAGGATCAGGCTATTATCACTGCCATTAAGGCCGGTCTGGGAGGTATTGAGTTCTCAGGCACGCCCGGTGGTAAAACCCGTTTTCTGGGGATATTTGATACGGTGGCTGGCATCGGTACCCCGGTCAACGGGTTCAATCCGCACAGCGCCGATACGGGCGAGGTGAATATTGTGCTGCGTCCGGGTGTGGCCGAGAGGGTTTTTCATATCACCGCACAGCACGAATGCCGGTTTAACTTTGCGTTGAACAGCGTGAAGCCTGCGTGGCCGGAACTGGCTTTGCCAGGTGCGCACTCTGACATTGGTGGCGGTTACAACCCTGACGAGTACGAAGCCTATTTCATTACCCGTCCACAGTTTGAAACCGTGCCCTTTTCCACACCTGATACGAACACGCGAGTTTATCAGCAGTCCTGTGAGCAGCTCAGTGCGATGGATACCTGGCCAGCGATTGCCTCTTTGTTGCAGGCATTGGAGATTAACATTGATACCTGGCACGACGAGCGGATGCCAGCCGATCGCTACGGCATTCCGCAAAAACGCAGCGGGGCGGCAGCGGTCATTGAGCGCCCGACGCGCAACGACTGGTCGAGGGTGGTGCTGCGGGTAATGATCGATGCTGCGCAGGATGCAGGCGTGGTATTCGATCCTATATTACCTAAAGACGATAATCTGTCACTGCGAGCTGATCTGAACAGCCTGTGTGAAAAAGCAATTGTGATGGGTCGCGCGGTAAGGAATGGGGCATCTGCTCCCGGATTCACTAGTCGGGAAATCGAAATGCTGGCGGAGAAATATATCCATTGTTCAGCCAACTGGAACAGCGTGGTCAGAGACGGTGAGGGGATGATAGCTGGGGCAGTCAAACCGGCGAAGCTGGTAACCTTTACTAACCGTCCTGACGAAAGCTGGCAGAGAACGGTATACGATATGGATGGAAATAAAATATGAAAATAATCCGTTTAGCGGGGCTTCTTCCGGTACTGCTGCTGGCGGCGTGCCACAGTCACAGTGCGGGCAAGCCCGAGGCTTCTGTCCAAAACGATGTGCCCACCGAGTGGAAGTTTAATTTTTTCACGCCCAAGGCGCTACCCGCACTGGTAACGTTTGTCGCTATCCTTGATGCTAACGGAACTGATTACCGGTTTAATACGCTGGACAGCACCCCGGACCTGGATAAAGTCATCGGTAATTGGAATGATACCGATCGAGCACCCGGAGGGCACTGGAATCACGTTAAACATCCCCCCAGGCATATTCTTTTTTGCTGGGACTCGGTGATTGATAAAAGAGTATATGAAACTCGCCTGACATTGTCTGACACCGTTGTGGAGAAGATGCGCAATCCCAGCGTATATAAGGATTATCAGGGTAATATCGGGTATTACGACAACATACAAATTGGTCTGGCTCCAGGAGGTAAGGTTGCAGTCTGGCTACGAGGTATCGGTAGTCAGCCTAATTATCGCGTGACGCCATCAGTCTTAAAGACCGTGTCCGGGGATAAATTAGAGCTTTGCAAAGGGATAACACGGTTTTCTAACGGCTATGAATATGGGGAAAATACTGAGAGTTTTATCAAAGGGAAAACCTACCCCTACGGCAATTGGTAGCAGACATTGTACCTAATCCGTTTGGCGGGACTTCTTCCGGTACTGGTGCTGATGGTGTGCCACGGTGCGGGCCAGCCCCAGGAGGCTTCTGTCCAAAACGATGTGCCCACCGAGTGGAAATTTAATTTTTTCATGCCTCAGGTGCAGCCTAAGTATCATCACTGTCTTTATCTGAAGCTCACCTTGGGTCTTTCCTTCTTTTGAGCTATTACGCAGGAAACTGGTAGGCTCAGCTATCGACTTTGTTCGATCCTTGCCAGCCAACTGAAAATGAAGAACAAGCTTTGTCGGTTGTATCAGCGGCTTTCCTTGGATGAGATTTGGTACTGAAAAGTCAGGTTAGAGCATGGGGGGGGACTGGCCACGTGAGTTTTTGACCAGGGCCATGAAGACCAGTGACAGTAGCAGATAGCCAGATTCCACGTATCGTTACCTTGGTGCGCATAATGTTTTGAAATGTTAAATGACTGCACGAAGTGCGGACATTTAGCCTTGGGCACCGAACTGTCAGGCAACAAGTATTTTGCTGAACTGACAGGCACTGAAGTCACAGAAGCGTCCTTGTTGTGTGTTTTTGGTCTGTCTCTTATACACATCTGACGCTGCCGACGATGCCAACTAAAAAAGGGGTTGGGGGGGGGGGGGGGGGGGGGGGGGGGGGGGGGGGGGGGGGGGGGGGGGGGGGGGGGGGGGGGGGGGGGGGGGGGGGGGGGGGGGGGGGGGGGGGGGGGGGGGGGGGGGGGGGGGGGGGGG
>NZ_JAELTL010000006.1:0-143777 GCF_016428815.1 Serratia sp. ASV30
CCCCCCCCCCCCCCCCCCCCCCCCCCCCCCCCCCCCCCCCCCCCCCCCCCCCCCCCCCCCCCCCCCCCCCCCCCCCCCCCCCCCCCCCCCCCCCCCCCCCCCCCCCCCCCCTTCTACTGATACCGCCACCCCCGAGATCTACACCCAGTTGGCATCGTCGGCAGCGTCAGATGTGTATAAGAGACAGCTCCGTTACCGTTGCCTCTATTTGGGGTATCGAGACACCCAGAGTTAATTCCGCCATTGAGCGCATTCGCTAGTGCAATGCCGGGGCCACCGATGGCACCTGTTATTGCACCACCAACTACACCAGTGAAACAGCCTGGATCAGCATATTTATCATAAAACCCACCAGAGCTATTCCCGTTCCCTTTGTTACTATTGCCATTGGTCCTACCACCGTTATCAACACGATCGCCGCCATTATTCCCCCGGCCACCAGAGATAGTACCTAATAATGATGGATCAATAATTTTCATAAACAACTCCTTTTGATTTAATGATGATACTGCCCTATGTAAAATTGCGTAAAGCGATTAATTAGTAACCTACATGTAAGTACTTTTCAATAACTTTGATTATAAAATTTAATACTTATTGAGTTAGCATTAACTTTTATAGATGTGAAATTTTATTTTATCATTCAAAATCAATGTATTATCTACCAACCGTATTATCATAATGACAATACTACTTTATGTTGTTAATGATTAGGGGCACAAAAGATAGATTTCTTTCGTGAATGATAAGGAAAGAAAGTATGGACGGGATCTCTGCCAGCCTTGAGGATTATTCCTTGGATCCTTCGTCCTGTTCCATATCACCCGCTGTGCGCCGGTTCCAATTTAGGTACTGGATCTTCTACCGCAGGCGTGCCAGCACGCAGATCGATGTAATCCGGTATGTGGTTACGTATAGCCGTAAGTGAAATATCAGAACTCCACGGAACAGGCTGAAGCCTTTGATAAATGGAGTTATTCGGCTTTATGGCATAGTTCCCTGGTAATGCCTGGTCAATTCGAAATCCGGCGTTTTCGCCTCCTTTTATGCCAAGAGCCAAAATATCAGTAAGAACACGAGTCTCGTTCGTCAGTATGCACTTAACATTTTCATCCCCAATAGCCCCCTACACTTAGGTACCGACTATGGGAAAATAGATAAGAAATAGACAGCTAAATCATGAGGAAGATTCACCTGGGTATTTGCCCTACGCGCCCCAAAAAATTCCTCATCCAGCAGCCGCGCAATACACCAAGCGTTATAGCACTGCTCGTCTGTTAGCGGCTTAACATCGCAGTGAGCCTCAGCTAGCCCAAATCGATCACTTGTTTGGATGGTGTGCATCGGTGCCGCTACATCAATTCCATCTTTTTCATTGCCGAAATACTTCTGCAGGAAAGCTTGAACATCGCCTGTGTGCTGACTTCCAGACGTAACCATTGGAGCTGGTTCCGTGGTTTTCCTGACGTGCTTGTAACTGCCGTATAACTGTACCAAGTACGACATGAAAATCGCGTGATGATCGACTTGCGTAATAGTGTCCATCGGCTCATCTATGCCCAGGACTGCGCCAGTGTAGCTGCCTCCGTAATACTTCAGTTACAGTCCCGAGCGGAACCTCAACCTTATGGCCAGTGCTGTTGCATCCCAAAATGGAGGTTACCTTTCACCACCGTGAATATGGAAAAACTGAAAGGCAGCGGCTACATTTCGTTTTTAGGCCACGCCCGGCCAAAGAACAGCAAAAAACAGACTATTAGCTGTCGTCTATCGGTGCGCGCTGGAACGCCGCTGTAAAACGCGCTGGTATTCGGCGTCGTAATCCGTACCATACGCGACATACTTTCGCGTGCTGGCTGTTATCGGCCGGTGCCAACCCGTCCTTCATCGCGGATCAGATGGGACACGATAATGCACAAATGGTCTACGAGATATACGGAAAGTGGATCGGAGAGATGAACGGGGAGCAGGTGAACATGCTAAATGACAGGCTGGCTATCTAGAATATTTTGCCTCAATTTTGCCCCTTTTGATGTTTCACGGAAAATATAATGCAAGAAAATCAATCAATTAACCCTAAAGAGCAGTACAACCTGAACAAACTGCAAAAACGCCTGCGCCGCAACGTGGGTGAAGCTATCGCCGCCTACAACATGATTGAGGAAGGCGATCGCATCATGGTTTGCCTGTCCGGCGGGAAAGACAGCTACACCATGCTGGAGATCCTGCGCAATCTGCAAAAAAGCGCTCCGGTGAACTTCTCACTGGTCGCGGTGAATCTGGATCAGAAACAGCCCGGCTTCCCCGAGCACATCCTGCCAGCCTATCTGGAAAGCCTGGGTGTGGAATATAAGATCGTTGAAGAAAACACCTACAGCATCGTGAAGGATAAGATCCCGGAAGGCAAAACCACCTGCTCCCTGTGTTCACGTCTGCGCCGCGGCATCCTTTACCGTACTGCCACCGAGCTGGGTGCCACCAAAATTGCCCTTGGCCACCACCGTGACGATATCCTGCAAACGCTGTTCCTCAACATGTTCTACGGCGGCAAGCTGAAAGGTATGCCACCCAAGTTGATGAGCGACGATGGTAAACACGTGGTGATCCGCCCGCTGGCCTATTGCCGTGAGAAAGACATCGAGCGTTTCTCGGTAGCGAAAGAATTCCCGATAATCCCGTGCAACCTGTGTGGCTCACAGCCAAACCTGCAACGCCAGGTGATTGGCGATATGCTGCGCGACTGGGACAAACGCTACCCAGGCCGTATCGAAACCATGTTCAGCGCCATGCAGAACGTGGTGCCCTCGCATCTGTGCGATACCGAACTGTTTGACTTCAAAGGTATTCACCACGGCAGCGAAGTGGTTGATGGCGGTGATTTGGCATTTGACCGTGAAGATATTCCACTGCAACCGGTGGGTTGGCAGCCGGAAGACGCAGATGACAACGGCTCGCCCGCGTTTGAACGCCTGAACGTACTGGAAATCAAATAGTCCTTCTCTCCGCCTGTGCCCGCAGGCGGAGGTTTTTCCCCCGCTTAATGTTAGATCCTGTTCACAATTCACGCATAAAGTGCCTGACAGTGCGGTTTTTACCTTATACTGTTTATTTATACAGTCAAAGGAGACCAACGATGAATATCACCCCCTGCCTTTCCCACGTCTCGCTGGGAACCAACAATTTCGATGCCGCCGCACAGTTTTATGACCGGGTTCTCGGTGCGCTAGGCTGCCGTCGCGTGCTGGAACACCCTGGCGCTATCGGCTATGGTCGAGACTATCCTGAATTTTGGTTGCAACTGCCGATAGACGGTAAACCCGCAGGCACCGCGAACGGCGTGCATATCGGCTTCTTCGCCACCAGCAAGCAGCAGGTTGATGCGTTTTATCAGCAGGCGGTAGCCGCTGGGGCACAAGAAGACGGTGCTCCGGGCTCACGGCCACATTACGGTGCCGCCTATTACGGCTGTTTCGTCCGGGATCTGGATGGCCACAAGATAGAAGCCAGCTTCTGGGACGAAAGCGCGGCTTAACGCCGCCTCACAGAAGCCGGAGGCAGGTGGGGATCTTGCAGGTTAGCCGGCCGTTGAGCGCATGGACACGCGATACGAGCCCCCAAGGACGGATTCACGGCGTGTCGGCGTTCTGCACGATCCCCGCCTGTAAGCACTATCCGGTGAAGCGACTTAGTCCGAACGTGAATAGCAATAGTGGAAATCTTCACTCAAGCGTTTGAATGCAGGAAGGATTAGCCGAAGGGAAAAAGCATAAAAAAATGCCGGTGGTTAAACCGGCATCGTATTGAATTAAATGTGCTATGCAATAATTCTAAAAATAAGTAAATAAAACAATTATGGAGCGCAACGCCCATCGCTTGACGTTGCATTCACCTGCAAGAGCAAGAATGCCGTAGTTCGCGCGAGCAAATGTTGATACTGCTCAACTTTACTCGCGTTTTCGCCACTATTTGTCGTTATAGCCAGCGGCTCCGCCTCAACCACCAGGCAACGCCCCCAACCAAAGCCAACAGCATGAAGCAGAAAGAGGCAAATGCCAGTGGGCTACCGCTGCCAGGGATCCCTCCAAGGTTGACCCCGAACAGCCCGGTCAGGAAAGTGGTAGGCAGGAAGACCATCGCCATCAGCGACATAGTGTAAGTACGGCGGTTCATGGCGTCGGCCATCACGGTAGTGATCTCATCGGACAGGATCGCCGTACGGGCAATGCTGCCATCAAGATCATCTAATCCGCGCCCCAGGCGATCGGCAATGTCCTGCATGCGGCGACGTTCGTCATCATTCATCCACGGCAGGCGGTCACTCGCTAAACGTGAGAAAACATCGCGCTGTGGTGCCATGTAACGGCGTAGCACAATCAACTGTTTGCGGATCAGCGCCAATTGCCCACGTTCAGGGATTTGCTGCTCTAACAGCGCATCTTCCAGATCGATGATCTTGTCGTGTAGATCTTCGATGAATTCACTGGTGTGGTCGGTGAGCGCATCAGCGATTTCTACCAGCCAGTTACCGCTATTAATCGGCCCCTGGCCATTGCGCAATTCATTGACCACCTCATCGATCGAGTAAACCTTGCGATGGCGGGTGGATATAATCATCTTATCGGTGATGTACACGCGGAACGTCACCAGTTGGTCTGGCCGTGAGTCCGTGTTGAAATTGATGCCGCGCAGCGTGATCAGCGTCCCGTCGCCCAATCGGGTGACGCGTGGCCGCGTGCTTTCCCCCGCCAGCGCTTCTCTGACCAGATCGGGCAGCAACGGTGTATTTGCCAGCCACTCGGCGCTGGCCGGATGGGCATAGTCCAGATGCAGCCAGCATGGTTCCTCGCTGGTGATCTTATCGTCATCCTCAATTGGCGTGGTGCCACCCTTGCCGTCGAGTTGATAGGCATAGACCGCGTCGGGCACCTGCAGTTCGCGCCCCTCAATGACATCCATTAAAAACCCTCATTATTTTGCCGTTGATACAGAGTCTAGCGTTATTGCCTTAGGGATAAAAGTGGCACCGCCATAACGGGATTTTAAAGTAAAAAGCCCCCGCGTTGGCGAGGGCTTGGGCAGGCGTCAGGACTCTGAACATCAATGTTTCAGAATGTACATTTCCTGGCTGTAGGCGACATCTTCAGGGTTAGTGATTGGGTAACCCTTCACCCAAGGCTTGATCAGTCGCCCGTTGGTATATTGATAGATCGGGGCGATCGGAGCCTCGGCCGCAATCATCTGCTCGGCCTTGTTATAATCGGCGGTTAACGCCGTTGGATTAGTCTCGCGACTGGCGTCGGCCAACAGACGGTCGTATTGCGGGCTGTTAAATTTGGCGATATTCCCGGTGTGTGAAGAGGTCAGCAGCGACAGGAAGGTCGAGGCCTCGTTGTAATCCCCCACCCAGGAGGCACGAACCACGTCGAAATTGCCGGTGTTACGGCTGTCGATATAGGTTTTCCACTCCTGATTTTGCAGTTTAACGTCAACGCCCAAGGTTTGCTTCCACATTGACGCCACCGCAATGGCAATCTTTTGGTGACTCTCTGAGGTGTTATACAGCAGGGTCAATTTCAGAGGATGGTTCGGACCATAACCCGCCGCCTGCATCAGCGCCTTGGCTTGCTCGTTCAACTCTTCCTGGGACTGTTGCTGCAGCAGGCTGGTTTCCGGCTTAAAGCCCGCAGTGACATCCGGCGTGAAATGGTAGGCCGGCTTCTCGCCGGTACCCAGCACTTTCTCGGCAATGATCTTGCGATCGATAGCGTAAGACAAGGCTTTGCGCACTCTTACGTCATTGGTTGGCGCACGTTGGGTATTGAACGCGTAGTAATAGGTGCCAAGTTGATCAGGCGTGTAAACCTGGTCTGGGATATCCTTCAACAGCTTTTGGTACATGTTTTTCGGGAAGGATTCGGTAATATCGATGTCACCAGCCTGATAACGCTTGGTGGCGTTGGATTCCTGGTTAATGGGTACAAAGGTCACCTTGGTCAACACGGTGTGTTTATGGTCCCAATAATGGTCGTTCGGCACCAATACCAGCTTTTCGTTAACCACTCGCTCTTGCAGTTTGAATGCGCCATTACCTACCAGATTGCCCACTTTGGTCCAATCGTTGCCGTATTGCTCAACCACGGCTTTTGGTACCGGGAACAGGCTGAAATTGGCCGTCAGGCTGACAAAATAGGGCACAGGCTTGTTCAGCTGCACTTTTAGCGTATGGTCATCCACTGCCACCACGCCAAGCTTATCGATGGGCAGCTTACCGGCGATAACCTCTTCGGCATTCTGGATCCCGGCTAGCTGAGCAAACCAGGCAAACGGCGACAGGCTTTTCGGATCGACCAGCCGTTGCCAGCTATAAACGAAGTCTTTCGCCGTGACAGGGTCACCGTTGGACCAGCGGGCATCTTTGCGCAGCGTGAAGATATAGGTCTGGTTATCCGCGGTCTGCCAGCGCGTAGCGACACCGGGGATCACTTTACCATGTGCGTCCTGATTCACCAGCCCTTCAAACAGATCGCGTGCCACCTGCGCTTCTGGCAGGCCCACGGCTTTAATCGGATCGAGTGACGCCGGCTCATCTTTGATGTGCCGGACGATCTCCTGTTTCTCCGCCAGAGCGGTACCTGGGGGAACCTGAGCTGCCATAGCACCACTAATACCCGCGCTGATGGTGACCGCGCAAAGCGTTAAACGAAAACTCGCCAGAATTTTTCTTCTCGTCATGTTAGATATGCCCCAGTTAACCCCATGAATTTTTTATCATATAGCACAAAGATGCCCGCCACCTATAGCCTGGCGTAACAAGAATGTAAAAAGTGGATGTTTGATCCAAAAAAAAGCCCGCAGCCATTATCGGCACTGCGGGCTGTTTGCTTAGGCAGGATCAGTCGTAAAGATGAATACTGGCGATCTTATAGCTGAACTCTTCCCCTTCTTCTTCATCGAAGATGGTGAAATAGCCTTTCTCTACCAGCGGGTTGAGCTGGATGTCAGTCTTTTGCAACTGGCGTGATTCGGCGTCGTCAAAACCATAGTCGAGGAAGAACTCCCCTTTCTGATGATCCACGTGCAAGGTGAACGGATAGTTGGATTCGTCCCCACGCCCATCGTCATTTTTCACTACGCCAAACCACTCACCCTGACGGATCTGGTTTTCTGCATCCACGCCGCACAGTAGGGTGATGGTGTCTTTTTCGTTTTCGCTGTAACACGCGACTATTCTGGCAACTGGCATGATAAATCCTCTTTGTCGTTAGCACTCTGCCGATAGTATAACAATAGACATCACTTTATTCGCTTAACAGACTGGGAAAGATGAGCGAAAGCGTAATACACTCAATAACATCACAATTATTTCTGACTTTGGCTTAAAGGGAAACCCCATGACCCAACACAGACCGCGCAGTGAGCGTGGCCAGCTGGCAGTTGCAGGTGAAACTTACGGTAAATCGATGTTAGGCGCCCCGCTGCTGTATTTCCCAGCGGCCAAAAGCGGCCCGGATACCGGGTTGGTGATTGCAGGCACCCATGGGGATGAAACTGCCGCGGTAGTGACGTTATCCTGCGCATTACGCAGTATCGCCCCCGCCCAACTGCGCCATCATGTGATCCTGGCGGTCAATCCAGATGGTTGCCAGCTTGGGTTACGCTCCAATGCCAACGGCGTCGATCTGAACCGCAATTTCCCGGCGGCCAACTGGCGCTCTGGCGATACGGTCTACCGTTGGAACAGTGCCGCAGAGGCTCGTGACGTGCGGCTCTCCACCGGCGGCAGGCCCGGCTCAGAACCGGAAACTCAGGGATTGTGCCATTTGATCCATCGCCTGAAGCCACGCTGGGTGGTGTCCTTCCATGAGCCATTGGCCTGTATAGAAGATCCGGAAAGCTCCGCTTTGGGCGTTTGGCTGGCACATAAGTTTGCCCTGCCGCTGGTGACCAGCGTCGGCTATGAAACGCCAGGGTCCTTCGGCAGTTGGTGTGCCGACTTGTCCTTACCCTGCATCACCGCCGAGTTCCCGCCGATCTCAGCCGACGCCGCCAGTGAAAACTATCTGGCCGCCATGGTCGAGTTGCTGACCTACGCTGACTAGCGTGAAAGCTCAATAGCGCCGCACTCAAAGGCCAAACCTGGCACGACGTCTTTTGCCAGCCAGGTTGGGCCATCGAGATCCACAAAACGGGCGCCGGGCACCAACGGCAGCGCCGAAGTAATGGCTCTTGAGGTACAGAGCATACAGCCGAGCATGATCTCGAAGCCCTGCGCCCGCGCCTGTGCGGCAAGCTGTAACCCTTCGGTCAGCCCACCGGTTTTATCCAGCTTGATATTGACCATCTGATAGCGCCCCGCCAAACGAGGCAAATCGCCGCTGGTATGGCAACTCTCATCGGCGCAAATCGGTAATGGATGGATGAAGTTTTCCAGGGCGCTGTCGTCGCCGGCCGGTAAGGGTTGCTCCAGCATCGCCACGCCTAAATCCGCCAGCAGTTGGCAACGCGATGCCAAGCCTTCCGCTTGCCAGGACTCATTGGCATCAACGATCAACGTCATCTGCGGCACCGCCGTGCGGATCGCCACCAGCCTTTCGCTGATCAGGTGATCGTCTAGCTTGATTTTCAGCAACGTCGCGCCCTGTTGTTCCAGCTCTTTAGCGGCAAACGCCATCGCTTCCGGCGAGCCGATGCTGAGCGTTTGCGCCATCACTATGCGTTCCGGTGCGGTAATGCCGCTCAATTGCCACAGATCTTTGCCAGCCAGGCGGCATTCCAAATCCCACAATGCCGAATCGACCGCGTTACGAGCCGCCCCTGCGGGCATCAGGCGTTGCAACTCCTGCCGGGTCACCCCTTGTGTGATGGCCGCAGACACGTCGGCCAACTGCTCCATCACTGAGGTTTCGCTCTCGCCATAGCGCGGATAAGGGGTGCACTCACCGACACCGCGCATACCCTGCTGTTCAATCTCTACCACCACCACTTTGGCTTCGGTCCGGCTACCGCGTGCGATCACAAAGGCGGTATGCAATGGCCAGGCTTCAGAGTAAAAACGCATGCTTCTCATAACGGCTCCCGAGCGAAAAAAGCGCATAAAGTCAGTCCACTATACCTGCAGTTTATAAACTTTATCTATCCAAGGTGCGATTGTTGCCTTAAACTGCTTCGAGATTGTGAACCCGGTGTTAATCGGCTTCACATCTTTGTATAAACATCGTTGAAAGGAACCGAGCAATGACTCAGACCGTACATTTTCAAGGCAACCCTGTCACTGTAGCAGGCAAACTGCCACAGCAGGGCGAGCAGGCAAAAAGCTTTACCCTGGTTGCCAAAGACCTGTCAGACGTTGCCCTGAGCAGCTTCGTGGGTAAACGCAAAGTCCTGAACATCTTCCCAAGCATTGATACCGGCGTCTGTGCCGCATCGGTGCGTAAATTCAACCAGTTGGCAAGTGGCCTGGATAACACTATGGTCCTGTGTATCTCTTCCGACCTGCCGTTCGCCCAGTCACGCTTCTGCGGTGCAGAAGGCCTGAACAACGTGGTTACCCTGTCTACCCTGCGCGGCGGTGATTTCAAGCAGGCGTATGGTGTAGAGATTGCCGAAGGCCCATTGGCCGGTCTGACGGCGCGCGCCGTGGTGGTGCTGGATGGCCAAGACAACGTGCTGTATAGCGAGCTGGTAAATGAAATTACCACCGAGCCAGATTACGATGCCGCGCTTGCCGCGCTGAAATAAGCCTGTAGAGACCAAAAAGCCCGGTTTTTTAAGCCGGGCTTTTTTATGCCTGAAATAAAGTAGCGCTATTCTTCGCTGTCGTCGGTAAGCTTACGATTGCTCAGCCCGTATTCCCGTAGCTTATTGGCAATTGCCGTATGCGAGACGCCCAAGCGCTTGGCCAGTTTGCGGGTGCTGGGATAAGTGCGATACAGACGAGTCAGCACCGAGCGTTCAAAACGCTTGCTGATATCATCCAGCGAGCCTTCCATCACTTCATCCCCTAGCGCTATCTCCACCTCAAAATCCGGCAGAATGATATCTTGCGGGCGCAACTCGTAGCCGTCCGTTTGGGTCAGTGCACGATAGATGGCGTTCTTCAGTTGGCGCACGTTGCCCGGCCAACCGTACTTGCAGAGGAAGCTACTGAGATCGTTGGCCAGTTTCGGCCTGGCGACCCCTTGTTCATCGGCAAAGCGCGCCACAAACAGCTCGGTGAGCGGCATGATATCCTGCGGGCGTTCGCGCAGCGGCGGGATGGTGATGGTCAGCACGTTCAAACGGTAATAGAGATCTTCACGGAATTCACCGCGCTGCACCAGTTCGGTCAGGTTTTTCTGCGTGGCGCAGATCACCCGGACGTCCACATGCACCTCATGCTCTTCCCCTACCCGGCGGAACGTACCGTCGTTAAGGAAACGCAGCAGTTTGGTTTGCATGCGCGGCGACATCTCGCCAATCTCATCCAGCAACACCGAGCCACCGTTGGCCTGCTCAAAGAAGCCCTTCTTACCTTCCAACGCATTCGGATAAGCACCCGGCGCATGGCCAAACAGTTCGCTCTCCACCACATCGTCCGGCAAGGCGGCACAGTTCAGCGCCAGGAACGGCTGTTTGCCACGTGGACTGCGCAGATGGCAGGCCCGCGCTAAAATATCTTTCCCCGTGCCGGTATCGCCCACAATCAGCAATGGGGCATCCAGCATGGCCAACTTGCGCGCCTGCTCCAGCACGTGGCGCATTTTCGGGCTGACGGCGACAATATGGTCAAACTCGGTATCATCATTCACCGACAGGTTCTGCAGCTGGCGGCCCATGCGGGCGGTGGATTTGAGCATGACCACGGCGCCCACAGGAGCATTCTGCTGTTGCTCATCTTCCAGATAGATCGGGGTGATATCCATCAGGAAATCCTGGCTGCGGATCACCACCCGTTCGGAATGCGGCTTAGTGTCTTCACTCTCCAGCCAGCGGCCAAAGTTATAGCCACCAATCAGCTGGCTCGCCGTTTGATTGCGGATCTTGTCTTCGCTGAAGTTGAACAGCGTCTGAGCCGCCGGGTTTGTCAGTTCCACCTTGCCTTTCATATCGATGGAAAATACCGGTTCCGGCATCGACTCCAGCAGCGCGCGTAACGCACGGTGTTCACGTTCGGAAGGCATAAAGTTAACGGTGCGCACATCGGTCACACCGCTGATGCGCCGGATCTCCGCCATCAGCGCGCGGAAGGTATCAAAATCCAGCTGGGAAAAATTGAGGTAAATACGGCCGATAGGATCAATTTCGATGCCGCGCAGGTCGATACCGCGCGATACCAAAAGATCGAGTAATTCTCGAGTGAGACCGAGACGGTCTTCGCAAAATACTTCCAAACGCATCAGTATTGGCCTTATCTCTGCAGGTGCGGGGATGTCTGGTGATGATGATAACCTCTCCCCCCGGAAGGTAGAAGCGATCTGTCAGCAAAAGTTGACAGAGCTCCAGTTTATCACTGCTATTAGCGGTTTTAAACGCCACCCAATAACACCATCGGCGTAATTTTAGCTTATTTCTAGAGAGTTATCACATTCAGCATTATTTTGGCAGCGGATTATCATGCGCTCACAGGGGGATGTTCTTTCGTCAATCTGCGGTTACAAACTGAGAAAATGGCCCTTACCGGTTACAAATGATAGTAATTCTCGTCTGACTATTTTATAGTTGCGTGGCGTAACTATTAAAGAGAGATTGACCATGCCTAGAAAGCATACACTGGCGGCATTCTGCTGCGCCACGCTGTTGTTGAGCGCCCCAACCCTGGCGCTGGACCTATCCTACAAGGCGCCGGAACCCAGCATCAAAGCCGCCCCCGCCCCCAAAGCCGCGCCTGGGCCCGCGGAAAAAACCGCCAAGGCGCCAGTGGTCTGGTCAGAATCAGAAGATAAAACCGGCTTCAGTGCCAATCTAGAATGCGATCATCCCAGCTGCAGCCGCCCGCGCGACAAATCGTATTCGACGCTAAATCGCCCAGTGAAAAAAACCGATCGCCTTCGCCAATCCGATCCCTACTCCACCAATCAGGATCCTGACTACAGCGTGAACATGGGCTATAAGTGGTAATGGCGCTTTAACCGTCTCTGATAGAAGACGTGTTCAGCCGCAAGATCGTGGGTGATGAAGTGACCTGGATTACCCAAAAGAGCAGCCCCTCTCACTAAATGAGAGGGGTGCACAGGAAGGTCATTAATTGAGCGGAGCCTGGCTGGTTTCCTTGATATACAGGAAGGCGAACAGCGATAAAACACAGCCGGCAATCACGTAAAACGCCGGAGCCGTGGTATTACCGGTTAACTTGATCAGATAGGAAGCCACCGATAATGAGAAGCCGCCAAAAATCCCCACGGCAACGCTATAAACCAGCGACAACCCGGTAGTTCTTACCCGCCTTGGGAATATTTCTGGCAAAATGGTGATGGAAGGCGAAGCACCGATAATATTGATAATGCTCAGTACAATCATCACCGCAAACAGCATTTCAACACTGGGGTAGGTGCTGAGTAAATAAAACGCCGGATAAATCAGCACAACAATCGCTATTCTCGCCCAGGCAATCAACCGGACCCTGCCAACGTTATCTGACCACATCCCCGCCAGCGGCCCGCCAATCAACGTAATCAAACCGGCGATGGCACCGATTAACATGCTATAGCTGGTATCCAGTTTTAATATGCTGATGGCATAGTTGGGAATATAAAACATGATGATCATATGTGGAATGGTTCCCCCCATCGTCAGCAAAATTCCCGCCAAGGTTTCTTTATAGTAGGTAGTTATCACTTCCAGCAGGGGTATTTTGCTGACGCTTTCGGTAGCCGTTGGTAAGGTGTGAGTGGCGGTTTCTTCCAGCTTAAAGCGAATATACAGCCCCACCGGAACAATCACGATGCCAAACAGGAACGGGATGCGCCAGCCCCAGGCTTCCACACTCGCCTCTGGCATACAATTAACCAGGATCACCAACGTCATGGCGGCAAATACGTTGCCCGCACCTTGGCTCGCTACCTGCCATCCCCCGTAAAACCCGCGATTATGGGGTTTGGCATACTCCACCAGCAGTGTAGTGGATGCGCCTAACTCACCGCCTGCGGAGAAGCCTTGCATCAGCCTGGCCAGGGTAATAATGATCGGGGCCGCAGTCCCAATGCTTTCATATGACGGGGTGATACCAATCGTCAGGGTACTGAGCCCCATCAGCAGGAACGTCAACGTCATGGCAGGCTTGCGCCCTTTTTTATCGGCATAATGGCCGATGACCAGCGCCCCCAGCGGCCTGGCAAGATAACCCATCCCAAAGATCAGGAAGGTCATCGTCATGCTCACCAAAGGGTCTGTCGCGGGGAAATAAGCTTTTGCTATATAGGTCGCAAAAAATGCGTAAAGCACCAGATCAAAAAACTCTAAGCCATTGCCTAACGTGGTAGCCACAATGGCCCTTGCCGGGGATTTTCTTTCCTTGACGCTATCCATGGCCGGTCCTTAATTTAATTTGTCGGGGCGCCGCATGCTGCACCCGTCCAGATAATCGATGTTATGCAGGGATCGAACATTTTCGACCCCAACAAATTCAGGAGCATCACCAACTTATTAAAGACCGAGGTTTATTCCTTCAGGAATTCCTGCGTTAATGCAGACCAATATGCGATCCCTCTGAGTATAATTGCATCATTAAAATCATAGCCGGGGTTGTGTACCATGCAGCTATTTTCTCCCTGGCCGTTACCTAATAATAAATAACTGCCCGGGCACTGGTTCAGCATAAAGGCAAAATCTTCGCTGCCCATTAACGGTTCCGGGATATCAATCACCTGCTGCGGATGGCCCTCACCCATTAAATTTTGCGCCACCTGTTTGGCAAAGCGGGTCATCTCCGGTTGGTTGACCAATACGGGATAGGTGTGATCATAGTCAATATCGATCCTGGCACCATATGACGCCGCCTGGGCCGCCACTAACGTCTTGATACGCTCTTCCAACCATTCCCTGACTTGCGGATCCAACGCACGCACGCTTAACTTTAATACCGCTGAGTCGGCGATGACATTACTGGCCATGCCTGACTGGAACGAGCCCACGGTGATAACACCCGGCTCTTGTGCCCCCAGATTACGCGCGACTATCGTCTGCAATGCCATCACAATACTGGCTCCGACGACCACGGCATCAACGGTGCCCTTCGGCATCGCGCCATGTCCTCCCTTGCCGTGGATGGTGAGGGTGACCGTATCACTGGAAGCCATAAACGCCCCCTCACCAAAGACAAATTGCCCCTGCGGGAAGCCTGGCATGTTGTGCATGGCAAAAACGGCGTCACAAGGGAAGCGTTTAAA
The DNA here is from genome assembly GCF_016428815.1 of Serratia sp. ASV30. Classification (NCBI taxonomy): domain Bacteria; kingdom Pseudomonadati; phylum Pseudomonadota; class Gammaproteobacteria; order Enterobacterales; family Yersiniaceae; genus Serratia; species Serratia sp. ASV30. Next base: position 14,364 of record NZ_JAELTL010000006.1, read on the forward strand.
CAGGCCGTCGTCGATCATCTTCTGGGCACCGGCCAACCCCTCTTCTGCGGGTTGAAAAATGAGGTGCAAGGTGCCATCGAAACAGGCGTGATCGGCCAGATAATGTGCCGCGCCAAGCAGCATCGCGGTGTGGCCGTCATGCCCACAGGCATGCATGATACCTTCGTGCTGGCTGCTGTAAGGGAGTTGCGTATTTTCCAGGATCGGCAAAGCATCCATATCTGCCCGAATACCTAACGTGCGGGGGCTGTTGCCTCTTTTCAACGTCCCAACCAGGCCGGTGATACCGAGCCCACGTGTCACCTGATACCCCCACTCCTCAAGCTTTCTCGCTACCAGATCGGCGGTTTGTCGTTCTTCGAATCCCAGTTCAGGGTACTGATGAATATGTCGACGGAGGGTTTGACTTTCATCGGCATAGGGTTGGAAGGCCTCTAAGTTCGGCTCACGGTGCGGCATGTTCATTACCTCCTGTCCTTGGGATTGATGTCTTGGTGCCGAAGCGGCGAGTGAATACTGCACGATTCTCCGCTGGCGCAGTCAGACATTCAGATTAATTGTTGATCAAATATACCGTCTTCTTTGCCGCTGTCCGTGGGATTTTTCGTGACCAAGACCGCAAAACAAACACTTGATTAACTTATCATTAACAATTAATGGGTATTGCAGAGACGTTCGAAAGGAAGGCGTTTTTGGCGGGGCGGCCATAAGGCTGCGTCTGATTGACGCAGCCTGGCGGAGTCAGACTTTGCTTTGACCTTTTTTCATCGTGTCTTTCAGCTGGTTTATCAATTGACCACGGAAATCACCCAGTTTTGGCTTATCGCCTTCTAACCAGGGTAACGGGCGGCACAGTTCCATGGCCTTGATGCCCAACCGCGCCGTCAACAAACCGGCCCCTATCCCCTGCGCGGCGCGCGCAGACAAGCGCGCCGCAATATCCTGCGACATCCAGTCCATGCCCACTTCCCGCACCAGTTCAGATGCACCAGCAAAGGCGATATTCAGCAACACCAGGCGGAACAGACGGATGCGGCTGAAATAGCCCAGTTCGATGCCATACAGCGCCGCGATGCGGTTAATCAGGCGGATATTGCGCCAGGCGATAAAGGCCATGTCCACCAAGGCCAGCGGGCTGACGGCAATCATCAGCGTCGACTCTGCCGCCGAGCGGCTGATTTCGCGCCGCGCCTGATTATCCAGCACCGGCTGCACCAGCTTGGCATACAGCGCAACCACTTCGCGGTCGTTCTGGGTTTCATGTAATGAAGCTTGCCAGCGTTGCAATGCAGGGTGCCCTTGATCCAACCCGGCCTGACGCGCCAGCTTTTCACAAAACTCGCGCCCTCTCCCCAGGCCGTGGCTGTGCAGCAGTTCCCGAGCTTCGTCACGCTCTTCAGCACGTTGGCGTAGGCGGTATAGCCTGCGCCATTCCCCCACCACCGAACCGATACCAGCGAAGACGATCAGCCCACCAGCGATCCCACCACCCAGCGCGATCCAATCCTGCTGCACCCAGGAGGTATGCACCCACTGGACACCTTGAGCCACCACGCTGACGCCAAACAGCATCAATCCGGCGTTAACCATTTTGCGCCACAGGCTGCGCTTGGGTTTCAACGCGGCGTTAACAATGCCTTCAGCGCGCCCTTCCTCTTCTTCCTGCTCCATCTCTGGCGCTGCCGGATAGAATTTCTCGGCCTGCTGTTCGTCAAACTCCAAGCCTGCGCGCAACACCGGTTCCTGTGGTGGCTGCAACGGCTCGGCAAAATCGATACGCGGTTTTAACGGCTCGCTCATCGCAATTTATCTCCCAATAAAAACTCCATCACCGCGTCCAGACGGATATGCGGTAACGGACTATCAACGCTCATCATACGTGGGCGGAACTGGTCAAAATGGAAACCTTGCTGCTGCCAGAATGCTGGACCAGGCAGGCGCGCAGGCACTTCGCCAGGGAAGACCGTCAGCGGCGCGCCATCGTCCAGACGGTGACCTTTCAATGCTGGGATCGGCTGCCCATGATGATCGACAATGCCGCTTTCGGTCGCCTGTACCGAAGCCAGGCCGACACAGTCCATGCTGATGCCTTCAAATGCGGCATTCTGCCAGGCCTCCTGCACCAGTTGCTGTAACAGCGAAACCAGATTGGCGTGCTGATCGGCGGTGATATGGTCCGCCTTGGTTGCCGCGAACATCAGTTTGTCGATGGTCGGCGAAAACAGGCGGCGAAACAGCGTACGCTTACCGTAGTGGAAACTTTGCATCAACTGGGTCAGCGCCAGACGCATATCATTAAACGCCTGCGGCCCGCTGTTGAGCGGTTGCAGGCAGTCCACCAGCACGATCTGGCGATCGAAACGCACAAAGTGCTCTTTATAAAATGCCTTGACGATCGACTGGCAGTAATAGTTAAAACGGGCGCGCAGCATGCCCGCATTGGTATGTTTGTCCGCCTGCGCCAGGCGAGATTCCCCTGCCGCATCGACGTTTGGCCACGGGAAGAACTGCAACGCGGGCGCGCCAGCCATATCGCCAGGCAGCACAAAGCGCCCAGGCTGAATAAAGTGCAACCCTTCGGCCTTACAGCGCAGCAGGTAGTCGGTATAAGCCTGAGCGATCGCCGCCAGCTTGTTTTCATCCGCCGGGGCCAACGGATCGAGATCTTTGCACAATGCCAGCCAAGGCTCAGCCCAGCGCGCGCGGTCGCCCTGCAACAACCCAGCCATCTGACGTGACCAGGCCAGGTAGTCCTGTTCCAGCATCGGCAAATCCAGCAGCCATTCGCCAGGATAGTCGACGATTTCCAGATACAGCGTGGAGGTTTCTTTAAAATGGCGCAGCAGTGAATCATTAGAACGGTAGCGCAGCGCCAGACGGATTTCGCTGACGCCACGGGTTGGTGTTGGCCAACTTGGCGGATTGCCATACAGCTGCGCCAGGCCTTCGTCGTAGGTGAAACGTTGGATACCGAGGTCGCGTTGAGGAATGCGTTTTACACCCAACAACCTTTCTTCCCGCACAGGGGAAAACAGCGGCATACGCGCGCCGCTGTGAACATGGAGTAATTGATTGACCAATCCGGTGATAAACGCCGTCTTACCGCTGCGGCTCAAGCCGGTTACTGCCAGACGCAGATGGCGATCCATTCCGCGATTGACCAGCGAAGTTAACTCATTTTGCAGTCGTTTCATTGTTCTCCTTGGCATAGCGCCCGAACGCCTTGTTCAGCCCTTTGCGAAACAACGGTTCCAGCAACAGGGCCAACACGTAACGCAGCGGTTTGCGGCTGACGGTTTTCAGCAACCACGCGGTTGCCCCCGCCGGGCCATAACTCATTAGCGCTATGATGATGACTTTAGACAAGGTCTTCAACAATGCACTTACTCCCCATTTTGGTGAAGCGGTTTTTGGGGCATTAATCGCATAGGTTTTGCTCATGGTTTCTGCCCTCCGGCAAATATTGGGGAAAATGTAGGTGCAATGCCTGACCTGCGGCGTACGCAGGCCCGTGCATCGTTAAAAGAGATTACAGGTGGCGAAAGCGGCTCTGCACACCAAAGGTGTCAGACGTGACGTAACGTTCGACCTTGCGCAACTGCTCCTCTCCACTGCTCAATTCATATTCCAGCTTATCAAGCAACTGGCGCGGTGTGGCCTGATGTTCATCCTGATAACGGCTGGCTGGAGCCTCCTCAAGCACGAAGACCAAGGCGATATAGGCGACCACCGTAATGAAAAACAGCCCGAAGAACAGCGACAGCACGGCAATCACTCGGATCAAACGCACGGGCACGTCAAAATAGTGGGCAAGACCAGCGCAAACGCCCTTCAGCATGCCTTCTTCAGGCACACGGTACAGTTTTTTACTGCCTAAGGTGTTGCCCTTGTATGAAACGCTGTCGTCGTTGTAGTAAGAACGATCGCGACGATCGCCATACTTTCCTCTGTCCTGGTCTCTACGCATTACGACTGCCTCCAATTCGGGTGTTCCGCATCAAGAATGTCTTCCAACGCCTGAATACGATCGCGCATGCGTGAGGCCTGCTCCCCCAGTTGCGTCAGACGTTGCATCTCCTGATGACTCAGTTGAACGCCGCTCTGTTGCCGGTTGCTGTAATGCAACCAAAGCCAAATCGGTGCGACAAACAACACAAAGATTGTCAACGGGATGGCAAGTAATAGAGCACTCATCTCAATTCCTTCTTATTGGCCGTAGTGTGGCGGCCACGCTGGGTGGCCGCTTAAGCATTATTCCGGGCGGTTCATCTTGGCTTTCATTGCCGCCAGTTGCTCACTGATGGCATCGTCTGCCTGCAGTTCGGCAAACTCCTGATGCAGGCTTTTCTTTTTGCCAATGCTGACGCTTTCCGCTTCGGCTTCCATATGGTCGATACGGCGCTCAAACTGTTCAAAACGCGCCATTGCCTCATCCAGTTTACCGCTGTCCAGCTGGCGACGCACATCCCGTGAAGAAGAAGCCGCCTGATGGCGCAGCGTTAATGCCTGCTGGCGTGCCCGGGTTTCGGTCAGCTTGTTTTCCAGCTCGCCAATTTCACTCTTCATGCGGGCCAGCGTCTCTTCTACGGTAGCCACTTCCTGGCTCAGCGTAGCAAGCAGATCGGCCACTTTCTGTTTTTCGATCAACGCCGCACGGGCCAGATCTTCTTTATCTTTACGCAGCGCCAGTTCGGCTTTGTCCTGCCAGTCATTGATCTGGTTTTCACCCTGTTCAATGCGGCGCAGCAGCTGCTTTTTCTCTGCCAGGGCACGCGCTGAAGTGGAGCGTACTTCAACCAGCGTGTCTTCCATTTCCTGGATCATCAAACGCACCAGCTTTTGCGGGTCTTCTGCTTTATCGAGCAGAGTATTGATGTTGGCGTTCACGATGTCGGCAAAACGAGAAAAGATACCCATAATTTACTTCCTCTTGGTTCTGAAGGCGTCTGAAGCGCCGAGTTAAGTTATACAACTTGCCCAAAGAGTTAATCAAGAAGCGTGCCAACTTTTATTTAATTGAAATACAAAGGTTATTTATTTTTGACTCTCGCGACGCTTGCTGTAGAGTGAGTGTTTTCACCAAACATTGGCGAATTTCATCATGAGCGAACCGTTAGAGAACCTGTTGGGCGAGGCCAACGCCTTTGTGGAAGTGCTGGAGCAAGTTTCACAGTTGGCCAAGCTCAACAAACCGGTGCTGGTGATCGGTGAGCGCGGCACGGGTAAGGAGCTGATCGCTCACCGTTTGCACTACCTTTCCAATCGTTGGCAAGGGCCGTTTATCTCCCTCAACTGTGCGGCGCTGAATGAAAACCTGCTGGACTCGGAGCTGTTTGGCCATGAGGCTGGCGCGTTTACCGGCGCACAAAAACGCCACCTTGGCCGTTTTGAACGTGCCGATGGCGGCACCCTGTTTCTGGATGAATTGGCAACCGCGCCAATGCTGGTGCAAGAAAAGCTGCTGCGGGTGATTGAATACGGCCATCTGGAGCGCGTAGGGGGCAGCCAACCGCTGCGGGTGGATGTCCGGCTGGTGTGTGCCACCAATGACGATCTGCCCGCGCTGGCCGCCGCCGGTAAATTCCGTGCCGATCTGCTGGACCGCCTGGCGTTCGACGTGGTGCAACTGCCGCCGCTGCGCCAACGCCAGCAAGACATCATGCTGTTGGCCGAGCATTTCGCCATTCAGATGTGCCGCGAGCTGTCACTGCCGTTGTTCCCCGGCTTCAGTGAACATGCGCGTTCGACGTTGCTTGACTACTCCTGGCCGGGTAACGTACGTGAGCTGAAAAACGTGGTGGAGCGTTCCGTTTACCGCCATGGTTCAGACCAGGATGAACTTGATGAGATCATCATTAACCCCTTTGCCAAGCGTTCGGAGCCGCTTGATGATGAGGTCATCGCGCCGACCGGTGATTTACCAGCATTGCCGCTGGATTTTAAAAGCTGGCAGCACCAGCAGGAGAAAACCCTGTTGGAAATGGCCTTGAAACAAGGTCGTTTCAATCAGCGCAAAGCTGCCGATTTGCTGGGGTTGACCTATCATCAGCTACGCGGCATGTTGAAAAAGCATGCGCTGCTGCAAGGTAGCGAACCAGAGGGAAGTTAAACCGACTGGGCGATCAATTCGCGTAACCATTGATGGGCGGGATCGCGATGCGAACGCTCATCCCACAGCATTGCCAGCTCATAGCCAGGGATCTCCACTGGCGGCTCGGCAATCTGTACTTCAGGGCTGTCACGTACCAGGCGTTCAGGCAGCATAGCAACCAGATCCGTCTTGCCGATCACCGATTTCACAAACAGAAAATGCGGGACGGAAAGTACCACCCGCCGCGAAAGCCCAACCTGCTCCAGCGTGTGATCGGTGATGCCACTAAATCCCCCGCCGTTTGGCGAAACCACCACGTGCTCCAGTTGGCTAAATTGCGCCAGCGTCGGGCGAGCCGTCAACGCAGGATGACCGAAGCGGCCCACCAACACATACTTTTCCTTGAATAACACGCGTTGACGCATCCCCGGTGGTGCGCAGTCCTGAGTGTGAAAGGCCAGATCGATCTCCCCCCTCTCCGCCTGTCGGGCAATCTTGGTCGGTGTCAGTTCCAACACCGCCAACCGGCTGTTGGGGGCGGCCTGACGAAGCCGTGCCAATGCGGGCAACAGCACCGTGGATTCGCCATAATCGGATGCGGCAACACGCCAGGTGATATTCGCGCTAGCCGCCTCAAAAGGGCTGACAGGTGAAACGGTGTGTTCCAGCACTTCCAACGCCTGCCGCAAAGGTTCACGTAAAGCCTCGGCCCTGGCCGTTGGCCGCATTCCTCTTGGGCCCGGTAGCAGCAGAGGATCGTCGAAAAACGCTCTCAGCTTGGCCAGATGGGCGCTTACCGAAGGTTGCGACAGCGATAACCGCTCCGCCGCGCGCGTAACGTTCAATTCCATCAGTAACACATCCAACGTCACCAGGAGATTGAGATCCAGCCTGCCGAAATTACTCATGCAAATACCTGTAATCATCTAAATCAATTTTAACTATTCCTGGCGCTAACCTACTCTGTTGATCTCTTTTCAGCAATGGAACTCAATGATGAATATTCTGCTAGTCTACGCTCACCCAGAAGCCCAATCGCTTAATGGCTCACTAAAAAACTTTGCGGTCAAACATCTGCAGGACGCTGGGCATCAGGTACAGGTTTCCGATCTGTACGCCATGAAATGGAAAGCCTCTTTGGATGGCGAAGACCGAACGGATCGGGATAGCACTGCCCGGTTTAATCCGGCGATGGATTCCCGGATCGCTCTGGAACGAGGAACGCAAAGTGAAGATATTGCGCTGGAACAAGAGAAGTTATTCTGGGCGGATACCGTGATCCTACAGTTTCCGCTGTGGTGGTTCTCCATGCCAGCCATCCTCAAAGGTTGGGTAGAACGCGTGTATGCCTATGGCTTTGCGTACGGGGTTGGCGAGCATTCCGATACACATTGGGGAGATCGTTATGGCGAAGGTACGCTGGCAGGGAAACGGGCTATGTTACTGGTTACCGCTGGCGGTTGGGAGTCTCATTACAGCCCGCGCGGTATCAACGGCCCGATAGAGGATATTCTGTTCCCTATTCACCATGGCATTCTGTATTACCCCGGTTTTGATGTGCTACCACCGTTTGTGGCGTACCGCACCGATCGCTTCGACGAGGCAAAATTCCCCAACCTATGTTCGGCGCTGGGGAAACGGCTGGACGCGCTGGCCAGTACCGAGCCTTTGCCATTCCGTAAGCAAAATTTTGGCGATTATGCTATTCCACAGTTAACGCTGCGAGAAGACATTGCCCCAGGCCGCTCCGGCTTTGCGGTTCACCTGAAATAGAGGCAAAAAAAAAGCCAGCACCCGAGCTGGCTAAGTAAACACTGGAAGCAATGTGAGCAATGTCGTGCCTTCCACAAAGGGCCACAAGGCGTGGCCTTCCGTGAACTGCCAAGTGATGATAATAGTTCTCAGTATCATCTGTAAAGCAATTTGTTGAGAATTTTTCTCATTACCACACTAAGCTTGGGTAATTATCCACCAGCACTGATTGCAGGGTTAGGCCGGCCCGCCAGAAAAAAGCAGCAAGCTTAACCAAACCGCCGAAATTTCAGCCATTTTGCTCAAGGAATTGGGCTGTTGGTCAGAGTGCGATACACTATCGTTATTGCTTAATAACCCATGAAGCGTCTATGCGTGGTTTACCTCTTTGGATAATGTCGCTCGGCTGCCTGGCAACGTCTGCCCTGGCCGCGACACCGGCTGTGCCCAGCGCAGCACCACCGCCAGCAGACATCCGCCAGAGCGGCTTTGTCTATTGCGTGAGCGGCATTCTGAACACCTTCAATCCGCAGATGGCCAGTAGCGGCCTGACGGTCGATACCCTGGCCGCCCAGCTTTACGATCGGCTGCTGGATGTCGACCCCTACACTTACCGCCTGATCCCAGAACTGGCGGAAAGTTGGGAAGTGCTGGACAACGGTGCTACCTACCGCTTCCACCTGCGCCGGGACGTGCCTTTCCAGACCACTGCCTGGTTCCAACCCACCCGCAAAATGAACGCCGACGATGTGGTGTTCAGCTTCCAGCGGGTGTTTGACCAGAAGCATCCGTTCCACAATGTCAACGGCGGTGAATACCCGTACTTCGACAGTTTGCAGTTTGCCGACTCCGTGCAAAGCGTAAAAAAACTGGACCAATACACCGTCGAGTTCCGCTTGCAGGCGCCGGATGCGTCCTTTTTGTGGCATCTGGCGACCCATTATGCGCCGGTGCTATCGGCAGAATATGCCGGCAACCTGACGCTGGATGGCACCCAGGAAATGATCGATCGTGAACCGGTCGGCACCGGCCCATTCTTGTTGAACGAATACCGTTCCGGGCAATATATCCGTCTGGCACGCAATGACGTTTACTGGAAAGGGAAACCGCGCATGCCGCAGGTGGTGATCGACATGGGGGCCGGGGGCACGGGCCGCCTGTCCAAATTGCTTACCGGCGAGTGCGATGTGCTGGCCTACCCCGCCGCCAGCCAGCTTTCGATCCTGCGCGACGATCCGCGTTTACGCCTGACGCTGCGCCCAGGGATGAATATCGCCTATCTGGCCTTCAACACCCGCAAGCCGCCGCTGGATAACCTAAAAGTGCGCCAGGCTATTGCGTTAGCCATTAACAACCAGCGCCTGATGCAATCGATCTATTACGGCACGGCAGAGACCGCCGCGTCGATCCTGCCGCGCGCCTCCTGGGCCTATGATAATGATGCTCACGTTACTGAATACGATCCGGCCAAGGCGAGAGAAATGCTGCGCGAAGCTGGCGTGGGGCCGCTGGACCTGAAGCTGTGGGTGCCTACCGCATCGCAATCCTATAACCCCAGCCCGTTGAAAACGGCGGAGTTGCTACAGGCGGATTTGGCTCAGGTCGGCATTAATCTCACCATTGTTCCGGTAGAAGGCCGCTTCCAGGAAGCCCGGCTGATGGAGATGAACCACGATCTGACGCTCACCGGTTGGTCAACCGACAGTAACGATCCGGACAGCTTCTTCCGCCCGCTGCTGAGCTGTGCGGCAATCCGTTCGCAAACCAACTATGCTCACTGGTGTGATCCCGCTTTTGATGAACAGTTGCAGGACGCCTTGTTGTCACAGCAGTTATCACAGCGTATCGAGCATTATCAGCAGGCGCAGAAAATCCTCGAACAGCAGTTGCCGGTATTGCCGCTGGCCTCCTCTTTGCGTTTGCAGGCCTACCGTTATGATATTAAAGGGCTGGTGTTGAGCCCGTTCGGCAACTCATCATTTGCCGGGGTGTACCGTGAACCGGCGGAGGCCGCGAAAAAGTGATTATCTTTACCTTACGCCGCATCCTGTTGCTGCTGATCACGCTGTTTTTCCTGACGCTGGTCAGCTTCAGCCTGAGCTACTTCACCCCGCGCGCGCCGCTAAACGGTGCCGCCTTGTTGGACGCCTACCAGTTCTATTTCGTCAGCCTGCTGCACTGGGACTTTGGTGTCTCCAGCATCAATGGCCAGGCGATCAGCGAACAGCTGCGCGAAGTGTTCCCGGCCACCATGGAACTGTGCATTTTAGCCTTCACGCTGGCCCTGTTTATCGGTATTCCGCTGGGTATTATTGCCGGTGTGATGCGCGGCAAGTGGCAGGATACCGCCATCAGTACCTTCGCCCTGCTGGGCTTTTCCATCCCGGTGTTCTGGCTGGCGCTGCTGTTGATGCTCTATTTTTCACTGCATCTTGGCTGGCTACCGGTGTCTGGCCGTTTCGATCTACTGTATCAGGTCAAGCAGGTCACCGGTCTGGCGCTGGTTGACGCCTGGCTGTCTGACTCGCCTTATCGCAACGAGATGATTGCCAGTGCGCTGCGCCATATGGTGCTGCCGATTGCCGCTCTGGCAGTGGCTCCAATCACCGAGGTGATCCGCTTGATGCGCATCAGCACCGACGATGTTCTCAGCCAGAACTACATCAAGGCTGCAGCAACCCGTGGCCTGTCGCGCTTTACCATTATCCGCCGTCACGTGCTGCACAACGCGTTACCGCCGATCATCCCGAAGCTCGGTCTACAATTTTCTACCATGCTCACGCTGGCTATGATCACCGAGGTGGTGTTCAGTTGGCCAGGGCTGGGGCGCTGGCTGATCAATGCCATCCGCCAACAGGACTATGCGGCCATCTCCGCAGGCGTGATGGTGATCGGCACGCTGGTGATCACCATTAACGTGCTGGCCGACATTCTGGGCGCGGCGACCAACCCGCTGAAACATAAGGAATGGTATGCCCTTCGATAACGTATACCGCGAAAAGAAAATGCCTAGCCCGCTGCTCTATACCTGGCGGATTTTCTACGGCGACACTTTGGCGATGATTGGTTTTTATGGGGTGATCGGCCTGCTGCTGCTTTCCCTGTTCGGCAGCCTGCTGGCACCTTACGCCCTCGATCAGCAATTCTTGGGATATCAGTTGCTACCGCCCTCCTGGTCACGCTACGGCAACGTGTCGTTCTTCCTGGGCACCGACGATCTGGGCCGCGATATCCTCAGCCGCTTGCTGACCGGCACCGCCGCCACCTATGGTTCGGCACTGATTGTGACCATCGCCGCCGCCCTTTGTGGCGTGATCCTGGGCGTGTTTGCCGGGGTCACCCATGGTCTGCTGTCTGCAATGCTCAACCATATTCTCGATACCCTGCTCTCTATCCCTTCACTGCTGCTGGCGATTATCGTGGTGGCATTCCTCGGGCCGAAGCTGGAACACGCCATGCTGGCCGTTTGGCTGGCGCTGTTGCCACGGATGGTGCGTACCATCTACAGCGCAGTGCACGATGAGCTGGAAAAAGAGTACGTAGTCGCAGCCCGTCTGGATGGCGCTTCGACAATGCAGATCCTGTGGTACGCCGTGGTGCCGAACATTGCCGCCGTACTGATCACCGAATTCACCCGCGCGTTGTCGATGGCCATTCTCGACATCGCGGCGTTGGGCTTCCTCGATCTGGGGGCGCAGTTGCCTTCCCCGGAATGGGGAGCCATGTTAGGCGATTCGTTGGAGTTGGTGTATGTCGCACCTTGGACCGTTATGCTGCCCGGTGCCGCTATTCTGATCAGCGTGTTGCTGGTTAACCTGTTGGGCGACGGAATACGCCGCGCGATCAATGCGGGAGTGGAATAATGCCGTTACTCGATATCCGCAATCTGACGATTGAATTTATGACCGCCGAAGGGCCGGTGAAGGCCGTCGATCGCGTCAGCATGACGCTGACCGAAGGTGAAGTGCGCGGCCTGGTAGGCGAATCCGGCTCAGGAAAAAGCCTGATCGCCAAAGCCATATGCGGCGTGACCAAAGATAACTGGCGCGTCACCGCCGACCGCTTCCGCTTTAACGATATCGATCTGTTGCAGCTCAGCCCGCGTGAACGACGCAAACTGGTGGGCCACAACGTTTCGATGATCTTCCAGGAGCCTCAATCCTGTCTTGATCCTTCCGAAAGCATTGGCCGCCAGTTGGCACAGGCCATTCCCGGCTGGACTTACAAGGGCCGTTGGTGGCAGCGCTTTAACTGGCGCAAACGGCGGGCGATTGAGCTGTTGCACCGCGTCGGTATCAAGGATCACCTCGATATCATGGGCAGCTTCCCTTACGAGCTCACCGAAGGGGAATGCCAGAAAGTGATGATCGCCATAGCGTTGGCCAATCAGCCAAGATTGCTGATTGCCGATGAGCCAACCAACGCCATGGAACCCACCACGCAGGCACAGATCTTCCGCCTGCTGGCGCGCCTGAACCAAAACAACAACACGACCATCCTACTGATCAGCCATGATTTGCAGATGATGAGCAAATGGGCTGACAGGGTTAACGTGCTGTACTGCGGCCAGACGGTGGAAAGTGCGCAATGTGAAGATCTGCTTGCCGCCCCTCATCATCCTTATACCCAGGCGCTGATCCGCGCCATGCCGGACTTTGGCCGCTCACTGCCACATAAGAGCCGCCTGAATACGCTGCCGGGAGCGATCCCCTCACTGGAACATCTGCCGATCGGCTGCCGCCTGGGGCCACGCTGCCCGTATGCGCAAAAGCAATGCATTGAAACCCCGCGCCTGCGCCCGGTGAAGAATCACCTGTTCGCCTGCCACTTCCCGCTGAACATGGAGGAGCAATAACATGGAAACGCTATTGGAAGTGCGCAACCTGACCAAAACCTACCGCTATCGCACCGGGCTGTTCCGCCGCCAGCATGTGGAGGCGGTCAAGTCTGTCAGCTTTACCCTGCGTGAGGGCCAGACGCTGGCGATCATCGGTGAAAACGGCTCGGGTAAGTCAACTCTGGCGAAGATGCTTTCCGGCATGGTGGAACCCTCTTCGGGTGAAGTGCTGATCGACGACCATGCGTTGGCCTATGGCGATTATCGCTACCGTAGCCAGCGTATCCGCATGATTTTCCAGGATCCGAGCACCTCGCTCAACCCACGTCAGCGCATCGGTCAGTTGCTTGATGCACCGCTACGTTTGAATACCGAGTTGGAAGCCGCAGAGCGCGAGGTACGCATCAACCAGACCCTGCGCCAGGTGGGGATGCTGCCAGACCACGCTTATTATTATCCGCACATGCTGGCCTCCGGGCAGAAACAGCGCGTGGCATTGGCACGGGCGTTGATCCTGCAGCCAAAGGTGATTGTTGCCGATGAAGCGCTGGCTTCGCTGGATATGTCGATGCGTTCGCAGATCATCAACCTGATGCTGGAGCTCCAGGAAAAACACGGGATTGCCTATATTTATGTGACGCAGCATCTGGGCATGATGAAGCATATCAGCGACCAGGTGATGGTGATGCATGAAGGGGAAATTGTGGAACGTGGCAGCACCGCCGAAGTGCTGGCCGCACCGCTACACGATCTCACCAAGCGGCTGATTGCCAGCCACTTTGGCGAAGCGCTCACTGCCGATGCCTGGCGACGTGACGGCGGCAGATTTTAATTTCGTTGACTTCCTCCGGGCGCACTACTGCGCCCGTTTCCCCACCTACCTGCGCATTAGCATCGGTTGTTGGCGTTAATCTAGACCTGCTTAACGAATAATAAGTAACGCTCAGGCAGAAAAACCAATCACTCATCAAGCAGCTAAAATAAAAAATTATTTCATTCATTTTAAGTGAAGATTAATCAGGACCCAAAACATATTGTCGGCCTATCCTTATTTTATACCGAGAATCATCCAATTGATTATAAATCCAGTCTGTTATTATAATGGCACCGTTCAATAGATTGATTAAATATCAGTAAGTACGGATTTACTCTCATTAATTGCCATAAGGAAATGCTGTGAAAAAGCTCAATACCTCGGAAGCCTCAAAGATTATTGGTGGCCATCGATACATTTGCACTACTCACTATGAACAACGGGGCCCTGGGAACTGCTTCCGCGTAGAGCATTGTAAAGACAAGTTCGGTTATGGTGAGGATATCGCTCATAGCCGTGTCAGTTGCGATAACCTGCAATAATTGTTACTGCTGGGCACGGATCTCGTGTAATCGCTATCCTCCTGTTATTATAATAATTTACTTTTAAATATTTGATTAGTTATCATCAACTGCCATTAAGGATATGTTGTGAAAAAACTCAACACCTCAAAAGCGTCAAAGATTATTGGTGGTGCCAATTATATTTGCGTAACCCGTGATGTCGCCTATACATCAAAAATTTGTTATCGCGAAAAGACTTGTAAAGACAAGAACGGTAACACTAGAGATCTTACTCGTATCGCTATTACTTGCCAGAATCCATGATAATAGCCCGTAACTGGCACTAAGTTAGCGTCATCACTACCATGGCACGGCGTAGTTATGCCGTGCCGTTATGCAGTGTTTCGTCAAGGTCATACAATCTCAGTAAACGCTTAATTTCCAGCCATGTTGTGGGCTGCAACAGTTGAAGCGGTATGGCATTTTGGCACCCATCTACCCTACCGCAATATATTTTATTCCTTTACGCTATTAATTAGCACTTAACATTATTTTATCTCGCCAATCGAATCGGTGAAGATATCCCCTACGTTGAGCCTTACAAACAACAGGATATCGCGCTGATGAACCACACCCGCCACCAACGCTTCTCGCAACTGATGCTTATCCTTGCCGCTGGCTTCGCTATTTATGTCCATGGTCTATGCAGCCATGACTGATGCCTGCTTCGCGGTTTTTTTACCCTGCCACCGTTGCCGATTGTAACGGTGGCTTGTTGTATTGATGAAGGATTTAATCCGATGGAACATCGCCTAACCCCTTTCCAGTGGTACCACGAAACCCAGCGAAGCTCAGGCGACAGTTCGCCACTTGAGCCTGCCGCAGCAAGCTTGCGGGAGCGTTTTTTGTTAGGCCTGGGCTCATTTACCGACGAGGGATTGAATGCCGCCCTCAGCGATCGTATTGACGTTTTTACCGCGTCTTCGGCCTGCTATCCGGTACTGTTCCCCGATCGGGTCAGCGTTTCGCGAGAAGTGACGTTGTCACCTTACGATCGTCTGTCGACGGCCTTGACGGTGGCGCAGGTCACCGGCGTGCAATCGCTTTGTAGCCATTACGCTGCTCGTCTCGCCCCTCTGGACAGCCCGGATGCTACGCGGGAAAGCAATGTCCGCCTGGCACAAATCACCCAATACGCCCGCCAACTCGCCAGCCAACCGACCCTAATTTGCCGCAAGGCTTTACAACAGCTCGGCGAAGTTGGCCTGAGCACGCAAGATATTGTGACCTTTTCGCAAATCATCGGTTTCGTTAGCTATCAGGCACGGGTGGTCGCCGGTATTGCAGCGCTGGCAGGCAGACCCGCCGTGGTGTTACCAGGTTTCCCTCAAATCGAAGATGCCAACGCGGCAGGATTTTCCTGTGCGGCACGCTTATGGCAAACTCGCCTGCCGGAGATCGTTGTCGAGCAGGCTCAGGCTCGGCAGCTCGACATTCTGGACCAAAGCCACCCGGACGCCCGCAGCGAGTCTTATTACTTGCTGTTAGCCCACGACGCGCCTGCCCTGCATGAGCGCAATGCGGTATTTAACAGCATTACCCACCACGCTGACGGGCTATCCCCACGCCTGAAGGCTTTGGTTGCTCTGGTGACATCACGTATTAATGGCAGCCATTATTGTGCCGCCACGCTAGCCAATAACATTGCCGATCGGGAGTTGGCACTGGCATTAGTGGCTGGGATTGATAACGCGCTTGAGGTGGCCGACGATCCGGTGACCGCAGCCGTAATAGGCGTGACGACCGAGCTGACGCGAACGCCTGAGAAATTCACGGCACAAAGCGTGCAGCCGCTGCTCAACAGCGGGCTGGATCGGTCGCAGGCATTGGACGTGATTTTAACCAGCGCGCTGTACGCTTGGGAAAACCGGCTGCGTTACAGTCTTGGCGATACGGTGGCAGCCGATCTAGTTCAGTAACCAAGCCTGAGCCGCATCAAAAAAGTGTTGCGCCAGCGGCGTGGCCCTTGCTGGCTCGGCGATCACCAAGGCGGCATGACGAGACATCGGCGCAATGGCAACGCTGCGCCGTTGCAGCTGCGGCATCATTTCCATCTGCAAGTTACCGCCGGGGAATAACCCGCATCCCAAGCCGACAAAAATCCCCTGTAGCAGTTGAAAGATTGAGGTGGTTTCCATTCGGGTATGTAACGTCAAGCCCGCCTCACGAAACTGCTGATCCAGGTAACGACGGAAGTAACGCGTCGGCTCAGCCAGACATAATGGTAGATCTGCCACGGCTGACAGCGTGAGTGGACTTTCCCCCACCAGCTCAGGGAAATGCTGCGGATGAAACACCAGGTCGATGCCGCTGTCGGCCAAAGACTGCGACTGGAAATGCAACTCCTTGAGCGTTGGTAGCTCAAAGAAACCGATGCCGATATCCACCGTGTGCGCTGTCAACGCTTCCAGCAGTTGATCGGCGCTCAATACCGCTACGCGATAGTCCAACTGCGGGTAACGCTCACTGACCGCCTTCAACATCTGTGCTAACGAAATACTGCACTGCGGCACGGTGCCGATACGCAACGTCCCGTTCAATCCGTGTTTCAGCGACTCCACTTCCAGCTTCAGCCCCTGATAAACGGAAACAATTTCCCGTGCCCAGGCCAAGACCCGCTCACCTTCGGCGGTGAAGCCCTCAAAATTGTTGCCACGGTTGATCAGCGAGACACCCAGTTCTTTTTCCAGGTTTTTCAGCCGCATGGATAAGGTCGGCTGGCTGACAAAGCTGGCCTCTGCGGCGCGGCCAAAGTGGCGTTCCCGCTCAAGATTACACAGGTAGATCAGTTGCTTAATATCCATGCATTGGCCCGGAAAATGGTTTCTGCGTGAAGTATATCATTTGCTACAGCCTTGCTGGCAGCGGCGATAAGTGTCGTCTATCCCATCATTGCTCTATTCGATTAGACGCCAGGCCTTTCCCCCCCTAGACTTGCCACATAAATACTCAAAATGCTTAAAAAGGCATTTACCTTTTAGCTACATTAATCACCTGCGAAGAAAATCATGAAATTTAAACCGTCAATCAAGCCTTATCGCGGCGCGGCGGGCGGCTGGGGCTCATTAGAAGCCACCACCCGCTATGTGTTCGACAGCAAACAGGCGCTGAAAAATCTGCGCAACCTGATGCGCGTTAACAAGGCGCGTGGTTTCGACTGCCCCGGCTGTGCCTGGGGTGATGACAACCACAGCACTTTCAGCTTCTGCGAGAACGGAGCCAAAGCCGTCAGTTGGGAAGCCACTCGCAATGCGGTTGAACCGGCCTTCTTTGCGGCCCACAGCGTCAGTACCCTGCGTGAGCAAAGCGACTACTTTCTGGAGTATCAAGGCCGGTTGACACACCCGATGCGCTACGACGCCAAAACCGATCGCTATCAGCCCATCACCTGGCCGGATGCCTTAAAACTTATCGCCAGCCATATCCAGGCAATGGATAACCCTAACCAGATTGAGCTGTACACCTCAGGCCGCGCCAGCAATGAAGCCTCCTACCTTTATCAGCTGTTTGGCCGGATGCTGGGCACCAGCAACTTCCCAGACTGTTCCAATATGTGCCACGAAGCCAGTGGCGTTGGCCTCAAGCAGAGCATCGGCGTCGGCAAAGGCACCATCCGTATGGATGATTTTGAACAGGCCGACGCGATTTTTGTGTTTGGCCAGAACCCCGGTACCAACCATCCACGCATGCTGCACAGCTTAAAACACGCGGCCAGCCGCGGCGCGCGTATCGTCAGTTTCAATACCCTACGCGAACGCGGGTTGGAAAGGTTTGCCGACCCGCAAAACCCGATCCAGATGCTGACGCCCAAGTCCTCGCCCATCAGTTCGGCCTACTTCCAGCCCAACCTGGGGGGCGATATGGCGGCGGTGCGCGGCATGGTGAAGGCGCTACTGGAAACCCACCGCCAGCGGATAGCCGCCAATGAGCCAGGTCTGTTCGACCAGCCGTTTATCGATCGGCATTGTTTGGGCATCGAAGAGTATCTGGCTCAGGTGGATGTCACCTCATGGCAACAAATCACCACGCAATCCGGGTTGAGTGAAACCCAACTGCGCCATGCGGCTGCGATTTACCAAGGCGCAAAGCGTGTTATCTGCACCTGGGCGATGGGCGTCACGCAGCATAAGCACTCTGTACCAACGGTGCGCGAGATCACCAACCTGCAGTTGTTGTTCGGCCAGTTGGGCAAGCCAGGCGCGGGCCTGTGCCCGGTACGCGGCCACAGCAACGTGCAAGGCAACCGCACCATGGGCATCGATGAGAAAGCGCCCAAGGCGCTGCTGGATAGTTTGGAGCAGCATTTTGGCTTTAGCCCCCGCCGCGAGATGGGCCACAATACGGTCGAAGCCATTGAAGCGATGCTGCGGGGTGAGGTCAAGGTGCTGATTGCGCTTGGAGGCAACCTTGCAGCAGCGGCACCGGATACCGAGCGTACCGCTCAAGCCTTGCGCCGTTGTGATTTGACGGTGCATATCAGCACCAAGCTGAACCGCAGCCACCTGATCACCGGTAAAGATGCTTTGATCTTGCCGACGCTGGGGCGTACCGAGTTGGATATGCAGGCCAGCGGCCCGCAATACATCACGGTGGAAGATTCCTTCAGCATGGTGCACGCCTCCGAAGGCATCGGCAAACCGCTGGCAGACACCCAGCGTTCTGAAACCGCGATTGTCTGCGGCATTGCCGACGCGGTGCTGGGCAACCAAAAGTTGGACTGGCTGGAGCTGGCCGACGATTATTCACTGATCCGCCAGCATATCCAGGCCACCATTCCCGGCTTTGATGATTTTAACCAGCGCTGTGAGCAACCAGGAGGGTTCTATCTGGGCAACGCCGCTGCCGAATTGCGCTTTGCAACTCAAAGCGGCAAAGCCGAGTTCAGTGCCGCTCCGCTACCCGATACATTGTTCCCGCAAATCGGGGCGGAAAAAGCGCCGTTCGTGCTGCAAACCCTGCGTTCACACGATCAGTACAACACCACCATCTATGGACTGGACGATCGCTATCGCGGCGTTTACGGCCAGCGCGAGGTGCTGTTTATTCACCCTGAAGATTTGGCCGATCTTGGCCTGCAAGATGGGGAGTTGGTGGAAATCGAAACCTTATGGAACGATGGCGTAACCAGAAAGGTCAGCGGCTTCAAGCTGGTCAGCTACGATATCCCACGCGGTAATCTGGCAGCCTACTATCCTGAAACCAACCCGCTGGTGCCGCTGGCCAGTTTTGGTGATGGCACCGGCACGCCGACCTCCAAATCGGTTCCCGTCGCCATCCGCCGCTGCGCTCAGACACCTACATTGCGTATTGTTTAGTCTATTAAGAAAAGCTCTAGATACTCAGTCTCAACCCTACTTCATCAGATGGTTGAGACTGAAAATGTTCACTTTTAAATGACACAACAGCTAACGCTCAGGGAATGCATTCACGCCGGTAAGCTTGGCCGTGAAGGACCATAATTTTAATGCCTCTGCAGGATCAATCGCATATTCGCAAACGCCCACAAATGGCTCATCATAATCAGATGCCAGACCGGCCACATCACAATCCTCACAGTAAAGTCCTCCAAGACCGTCCAGCAAAGGACTTGTAGCAGCCCATACCTCAGTGGCAGCCCCTTGTGCTGGGGACTTAAAACTGGGATCGATGGGGTTACCCTCCAAATCCAGCCAACCTTCTCCGATCATTTCCTCATTTGTCAGGTGACGCTGCAGTGGTGTGAATATTTTACCTGGGTGCAGTGAGAAAGCATGAATATCCCGACTTTTACCATAATTATCCAGTTGAAGCGCAAATAGAATATTGGCCGTTTTTGACTGACCATATGCGAGCCATTTGTCGTAACCTTTAGTAAACTGAATATCGTCCCATCGGATGGGTGAATTATGATGGCCAGCGGATGAAACGCAAACCACCCTGCCGCCGGGACGTATGTTATTCCAAATGAGATTTACCAGAACATAGTGTCCAACGTGGTTGGTTGCAAACTGGCATTCCCACCCCGGGCCGACTCGACGTTCTGGACAGGCCATAATACCTGCATTGCAAATGACATAGTCAAAGGCATAGCCGTTAGCAGCAATGATAGAGGCCAGATTTCTAACCGATAAAAGGTCTGAAAGCTCGAGTGGCAATAGTGTAATATTGGCAAGCTCATTGAGCGCTTTTGCTGCGTTATCGACGTTGCGAGCAGCCACAAAAACGTGCACACCTGCGGAAGAAAGCGCTTTTGTCGCTTCCAAACCCAAGCCTGAGTGCCCGCCTGTAATTAGCGCCGTCTTACCCTTGAGATTAAGACCGGAAAGAACATCAACAGCGGTAGTTAACTTACCGAACCCTGATTGGATTGATTCTTGTACTCTCATGCTCCCTCCTTACCCTTAATAGTCTGATGAAGGTAACACCCACGGCCTTTGCACTACGGCTTTTTCTTGCGGACTGCATAATTATCGCGAGCCATCGTCGGAAAAGCGTGACGTTTGGCTTGCCCGCAAGGAGTGATTCGCGTAAAACTGTCAGCCGCAAATCTTGCCACTCACAACCCATTCACTGGACGATATGTTTCAAGATAACCCGCTGCTGGCGCAGCTTAAACAGCAACTTCACTCTCAAACCCCGCGTGTTGAAGGCGTAGTAAAAGGGACTGAGAAAGGTTTTGGCTTTTTAGAAGTCGACGGGCAGAAAAGTTACTTTATTCCGCCGCCGTACATGAAAAAAGTCATGCATGGGGATCGTATCGTCGCCACCCTGCATACCGAAAAAGAGCGCGAAATCGCTGAACCGGAAAACCTGGTTGAGCCTTTCCTGTCGCGTTTTGTTGGCCGGGTGCAGAAAAAAGACGATCGCCTGTCGATTATCCCCGATCATCCGTTGCTGAAAGACGCGATCCCATGCCGTCCGGCGCGTGATGTGACTCATAACTTCCAGGCCGGTGACTGGGCCGTCGCAGAAATGCGCCGTCATCCGCTGAAAGGCGACCGCACTTTCAATGCCGATCTGACTCAGTTCATCACCGACGGTGAAGATCACTTCGCGCCGTGGTGGGTCACGCTGGCTCGTCATAATCTTGAAAAAGAAGCACCAGACATGGTCGCGATCTCCGAACAAGAGACCTCGCTGGTCCGTGAGGACCTGACCGCGCTGGACTTCGTCACCATTGATAGCGCCAGCACCGAAGATATGGACGATGCGCTGTACGTGCAAGACAACGGTGACGGCTCGCTGCTGTTGACCATCGCCATTGCCGATCCTACCGCCTATGTCGAGCAAGGCAGCAAACTGGATGATATCGCCCGCAAGCGCGCGTTCACCAACTACCTGCCGGGCTTCAATATTCCGATGTTGCCACGCGATCTATCCGACAACCTGTGCTCGCTGCGTCCAAATGAGCGCCGCTCGGTGCTGGCTTGCCGCGTGACTATCGCCGCAGACGGTGCACTGGGCAACGATATCCATTTCTTCGCCGCCGAAATCGAGTCCAAAGCCAAACTGGTTTATGACGAGGTTTCTGACTGGCTGGACGGCGTCGCTGGCTGGCAGCCACCGAGCGAGAGCATCGCACAGCAGATCACTTTGCTTAAACAGGTTTGCGATGCACGCAGCGCCTGGCGCCATCAGCATGCGCTGGTGTTCAAGGATCGCCCTGACTACCGCTTTGTCCTCGGCGAGAAAGGCGAAGTGCTGGACATTGTTACCGAACAGCGTCGTACCGCCAACCGTATCGTTGAAGAGTGCATGATCGCCGCCAACGTCTGTGCCGCGCTGGTGCTGCGCGATCGTCTGGGCTTTGGCATCTATAACGTGCATAACGGCTTTGATCCCGCCCTGGTTGAGCAGGCGGTCACCGTGTTGCAGGCCAACGGCGTTGAAGCCGATGCCGAGAAGCTGCTGACCCTGGAAGGATTCTGTGAACTGCGCCGTCACCTCGACTCGCAGCCAACCCAGTTCCTGGACAGCCGCATCCGCCGCTTCCAGACCTTTGCCGAGATCAGCACCACGCCTGGCCCGCACTTCGGTCTGGGGCTGGAGGCGTACGCCACCTGGACCTCTCCGATCCGTAAGTATGGCGATATGGTCAACCATCGTCTGCTGAAAGCCATTATCAGCGAGCAGGCGGCGGAAAAACCGCAGGACGATGTCACCGTGCAACTGACCGAGCGCCGCCGTTTGAACCGCATGGCAGAGCGAGACGTTGGTGACTGGTTGTATGCCCGTTTCCTCAAGGATAAGGCTGGAACCGATGAGCGCTTCAACGCCGAGATCATCGACGTAACCCGCGGTGGCCTGCGCGTACGCCTGCTGGACAACGGCGCGATGGCCTTTATCCCTGCCCCGTTCATCCACGCGGTTCGCGACGAGATGGTGTGTAGCCAAGAGACCGGCACCGTGCAGGTGAAGGGCGAAGTCATCTATCGCCAAAGCGATAGTTTGCAAGTGAACATTGCCGAAGTGCGTATGGAAACCCGTAGCGTAATCGCCAGACCGGTGGCCTAACGTTATCCTTGTTCGATCAAGGCGATACTTCGGTATCGCCTTTTTTATGCCTGCAATAACCTATTCTGCCCCCGTATGGCACGCTTCTTTCAGCAAACTCCAACTGAGTTCACATTTCTGATCCGACCAGCCACCGCCCGCGTTTAAACCTCCTACGTTTAATGAGTCGTTAACTTTTTGACGTACTCACAAACTAAAAAAATCACCTTTCTACCTCTGCACAACAAGGAGTTGCGGAACATGAAAAACGTCAAGTCGGCCATCATCTGGCTCGCGGTGGCGCTGGTCGGTGCCTTCGCTTTTGGCATGCTGGCTTTGAGCCGCGGGGAGCACGTCAACGCTGTCTGGCTGGTGGTAGCCTCCGTCGCCTGCTACAGCATTGCCTACCGCTTCTATAGCCGGTTTATTGCCAAGAACGTCTTTGAACTCGATGACCGTCGGTTAACGCCAGCGGAGCGCCATAACGATGGCCTGGACTATGTCCCCACCAACAAATGGGTGCTGTTTGGTCACCACTTTGCCGCCATTGCCGGTGCTGGCCCGCTGGTAGGGCCTATCCTGGCAGCGCAGATGGGCTTCCTGCCTGGCACCATCTGGATATTGGTTGGGGTGATGCTGGCTGGTGCGGTGCAAGATTTCCTGATCCTCTTTATTTCCACCCGCCGCGACGGGCGCTCGCTGGGGGAAATGGCCAAGCAGGAGTTAGGCGCTTTTGCCGGTGTGGTAACCATGCTGGGCGCACTTGGGGTGATGATCATCATCCTCTCGGCGCTGGCGTTGGTGGTCGTTAAAGCGCTGGCAGACAGCCCTTGGGGTCTCTTCACCATTGCTGCCACCATCCCGATTGCGCTGTTTATGGGCGTTTACATGCGCTTTATCCGCCCAGGCAAGATTGCCGAGGTTTCGCTGATCGGCTTTGTGCTGATGATGATGGCGATCATCTACGGGGGTAATATCGCCATGCACCCATACTGGGGGCCGTTCTTTACCCTGCACGGCACCACCCTGACCTGGGTGCTGGTGATTTATGGTTTTGTCGCCTCGGTGCTGCCGGTGTGGTTGCTGCTGGCTCCGCGTGACTATCTTTCTACCTTCCTGAAAATCGGTGTGATCGTGGGGCTGGCGGTAGGCATCGTGTTCGCGATGCCGGAAATGAGAATGCCGGCGGTGTCACGCTTTATCGATGGCAGCGGCCCGGTGTTTGCCGGTTCACTGTTCCCGTTCCTGTTTATCACCATTGCCTGTGGCGCGATTTCCGGGTTCCACGCCCTGGTCTCCAGTGGCACCACACCGAAGCTGGTTGAGCGTGAGAGCCATATCCGCTTTATTGGCTACGGCGGCATGCTGATGGAGTCCTTCGTGGCCATCATGGCGCTGATTTGCGCTTCAGTGATCGACCCAGGCGTCTACTTTGCCATGAACTCACCGGCGGCGCTGATCGGCACCACGGTGGAGAGCGCATCGCAGATGATCAACAGTTGGGGCTTTATGGTCACTCCGGAAACGCTGACGCAGATTGCCCATGATGTGGGCGAGAAGTCGGTGCTGTCCAGGGCGGGTGGCGCACCAACCTTTGCCGTCGGCATGGCCCACATCATCAGCGAGGTGTTTAACAGCCGGGCGATGATGGCCTTCTGGTATCACTTTGCCATCCTGTTTGAAGCTCTGTTTATCCTCACTGCGGTGGATGCGGGCACCCGTGCCTGTCGCTTTATGGTGCAGGATCTGGTTGGCGTCGCCATTCCGCGCTTGGCGAACAACCGTTCCTGGTTCGGCAACCTGGCCGGCACCACCGTGGCCGTCGCCGGTTGGGGCTTCTTCGTTTATCAGGGCGTCGTTGACCCGTTAGGTGGAATCAATACGCTGTGGCCGCTGTTCGGCATTGGTAACCAGATGCTGGCTTCAATGGCGCTGATCCTGGGCACCGTGGTGCTGTTCAAAATGAAGAAACAGCGTTACGCCTGGGTGACCATTTTGCCGACCATCTGGCTGTTTATCACCTCAATGACGGCGGGCTGGCAGAAGATTTTCCATGAGAAACCCAGCATCGGCTTCCTGGCGCAGGCGAAGAAATTCTCTGCCGGGATTGAATCGAACACGGTTATCGCCCCGGCCAAATCCATTGCGGATATGCAGACCATCGTGTTTGCCAATCAGATTAACGCCGCGTTGTGCGCCTTCTTTATGCTGGTTGCGGTGACGATGCTGGTTTCGGCCTTCTTCGTGGTGCGCCGCGCGTTGAGTTCCAAAACGCCTACGGTACGTGAAAGCACGATCGTGTTGCGTGAGGAAACCGGGCGTATCTAACTGAGCGGGTGTCCTCCAGGATGAGCCGGTTGAAACTGGCTCATCGAATATCTACAAGGGCGGCCAAGTGCCGCCCTTTTCAATGCATTTTAGCTTATCAGCGTCGTGCCGAAAGCCCCCTGCCAATCCTGTTCAAACTTCTCTACCGCCGCCTGAACCGCCGGGGTGGAAATAAACTGTTCTGCCACATCCACCGGTAAAGTGATCGACTGACAGCCAGCCAACAGACACTCCAACGCCTGACGTGGCGTTTTGAAGCTGGCCGCCAGCACCTTGGCATGAGGAGCATGCAGCGATAACAGCTGTTGCAACTCGTGCACCATTTCAACGCCGTCGCCGCCCTGCGCGTCCAGACGGTTAACGTAAGGTGCCACATACTCTGCCCCGGCCAACGCCGCCAGCAACCCTTGACCAGCCCCGTAAACGGCGGTACCCAAGGTTGGGATCGACATGGATTTCAGCTTCTTGATTGCCGCCAGCCCCTCTGCGGTGGTGGGGATCTTCACTACCAAGCCCGGCACACGTTGACTCAGCAGGACGGCTTCGGCAACCATACGTTCCGCGTCGTTGGCCATCACCTGGGCAAACAGCTTGCCGGTACCGCCTAACGCATCACGCAAGGCCGGGAGAACCTCCCAGATCGGCTTGCCTTCTTTGGCAACAATGCTTGGGTTGGTGGTCACACCGTGCAGCGGCAAGACGCGCGCCAAACGTTTCACTGCGCTGACGTCGGCAGTATCGAGATACAGTTCCATAACCTTCTCCTGATTCTTTTGTGGGCAGATTCAAACTCTGAACATAATAAGCGAAAAAAGCCCTCATCATTTGATTAAAATCAAATCAACTTTCATTCGAAACCTATTTAATTTACGTAAGAAGATTTCAAACTTCACAGGTGACGAATGCTTTTCAATCTACAGCGCTACTCAACACATGACGGCCCAGGCATCCGCAGCGTGGTATTCCTTAAGGGCTGCTCACTTGGCTGCCGCTGGTGCCAGAACCCGGAAAGCCGTTCGCGCCAGCAGGAGCTGCTGTTTGATGAGCGCCTGTGTCTGGCGGCCTGTACCCTGTGCAGTGAGAGTTGCCCGCACGCGATCACCCGCGTCGACGACAAGACTCTGAGCCTGCAACGTTCATTACTCACTGCCGCCGATTATGACGCATTAAACGGCTGTTGCCCAACCGGGGCGCTGAGCGTCTGCGGTACGGCGCTCGACCTTGATGCGGTAATGGCCGAAGTAATGCGCGATAAGCCTTACTATCTGCGCACCGGCGGTGGCCTGACGCTGTCCGGCGGTGAGCCGTTTATGCAGCCAGAGGTTGCGGCTGAACTGCTCAAACGCGGGCGAGAGGCCGGTATCCATACCGCTGTAGAATCTTGCCTGCATACGCCTTGGTCCTATATCGAGCCATCTCTGCCCTGGCTAGACCTGATGCTGGCAGATCTGAAGCACGTCGACCAGGTTCGCTTCAAGCAATGGACCGAAGGCTCCGCCAAACGGGTGATGGATAACTTCCGCCGCTTGGCCGCCGCTGGCATTCAGATCACCGTGCGGGTGCCGTTAATCCCCGAATTCAACGCCGATCGCGACTCGATCCGCGCCATTACCGACTTTGCCGCCGATGAAATCGGTGTCAAAGAGATCCATTTTTTACCGTACCACACGCTGGGGATGAATAAATACCATCTGCTCGGCGCGCCTTACTACGCTTCCCGTACCCCACTAGACGACCCCGAACTGCTGGCCTATGCCGAAGATTACGCCAGCGCCAAAGGTCTGACCGCCATTTTGCGAGGATAACACCATGACAACGCTGGATCTGACTACCCTGACCGAACGCACGCTAGCGCATAAAAACGCGCTGATCCATATCGTCAAGCCACCGGTCTGCACCGAACGCGCCCAGCACTACACCGAAACATACCAGCAGCATCAGGATAAGCCGCTGCCGGTAAGGCGTGCCATGGCGTTGGCTAACCACTTGGCCAAACGGAGCATCTGGATCAAGAATGATGAGCTGATTATCGGTAACCAGGCTAGCCAGCTTCGCGCCGCGCCGATCTTCCCGGAATACACCGTCAGTTGGATCGAAAGCGAAATTGACGAGTTGGCCGATCGCCCCGGCGCTGGTTTCTCCGTCAGCGAACAGGATAAAAAGATATTGCACACCCTGTGTCCATGGTGGCGTGGTCAGACCGTGCAGGATCGCTGCTATGGTATGTTCACCGATGAGCAGAAAGCCCTGTTGGCTACTGGGATCATCAAGGCCGAAGGTAACATGACGTCTGGCGATGCGCACCTGGCGGTCAACTTCCCGCTGTTGCTGGAAAAAGGTCTGGATGGCCTGCGTGAGAAAGTATCTGAGCGCCGTGAGCGCCTGCACCTGACGGACTGGGACGACCTGCATAAGGAACAGTTCCTCAAGGCCATCGACATCTCGCTAGACGCCCTCAGCGAGCATATCCTGCGCTTTGCCCAGTTGGCCCGTGAAATGGCCCAGGAAGAGCAACGCATCTGGCGGCGTGAAGAACTGTTAACCATGGCGGCCAACTGCGAACTGGTCGCCCATCAACCGCCACAGACCTTCTGGCAGGCGCTGCAACTGTGTTACTTCATTCAGCTGTTCCTGCAGATCGAATCCAACGGTCACTCCGTATCCTTTGGCCGCCTCGACCAATATCTGTATCCTTGGTATCGCCGTGACGTGGAGTTGGAGCAAAGCCTGCCGCGCGAAAAAGCCATCGAGATGCTGCACAGCTGCTGGCTGAAACTGCTGGAAGTGAACAAGATCCGCTCCGGCTCGCACTCCAAAGCCTCCGCCGGTAGCCCGCTGTACCAGAACGTCACCATCGGTGGCCAGAAGTTGGTCAATGGCCAGCCTTGTGACGCGGTCAACCCACTCTCTTACACCATTCTGGAATCCTGTGGCCGTCTGCGGTCAACGCAGCCTAACCTCAGCGTGCGCTATCACGCCGGGATCAGTAATGATTTCCTCGACGCCTGCGTGCAGGTGATCCGCTGCGGCTTCGGCATGCCGGCGTTTAACAACGATGAGATCGTGATCCCCGAGTTTATCAAGCTGGGCGTCGAACCACAGGATGCCTACGATTACGCCGCTATCGGTTGTATCGAAACCGCCGTTGGCGGCAAGTGGGGCTATCGCTGTACCGGGATGAGCTTTATCAACTTTGCCCGCGTGATGTTGGCAGCACTGGAGCAAGGGCGCGACGCCACCTCCGGCAAGATTTTCCTACCGCAGGAGCTGGGACTGTCTCAGGGCAACTTTAGCCAGTTTGACCAGGTGCTGGAGGCCTGGGATACGCAGATCCGCTATTACACCCGCAAATCGATTGAGATTGAGTGCGTAGTCGATACCGTACTGGAAGAAAATGCCCACGACATCGTGTGCTCGGCCTTGGTGGATGATTGCATCGAGCGCGGCAAGAGCGTCAAACAAGGCGGTGCGAAATATGACTGGGTGTCCGGCCTGCAGGTTGGGATCGCCAACCTGGGTAACAGCCTGGAAGCGGTACGCAAGCTGGTGTTCGATCAGGGAATTATTGGTCAGCAACAGCTGGCTCAGGCTCTTGCTAACGATTTTGCTGGCCTGGACGGCGAACAACTGCGCCAACGCTTGATCAACGCGGCGCCAAAATACGGCAACGATGTGGATGATGTTGATCAGCTGCTGGTACGGGCCTATCAGACCTATATCGACGAACTGAAGCAGTATCACAACACCCGCTTTGGCCGTGGCCCGATCGGTGGTACCTACTATGCGGGCACCTCCTCCATTTCGGCCAACGTCCCGTTTGGTGCTGCCACCATGGCTACTCCAGACGGCCGTAAAGCGCATACGCCATTGGCAGAAGGGGCTAGCCCGGCCTCCGGTACCGACCATCTTGGCCCAACGGCGGTGTTCAACTCGTTGAGCAAACTGCCCACCGAATCGATTCTGGGTGGCGTGTTGCTGAACCAGAAGCTGAACCCGTCAACGCTCGAGAACCCGCGTGACCGCGAAAAACTGATGCTGATGCTGCGCACTTTCTTCGAGGCTTACCATGGCTGGCACGTGCAGTATAATATCGTGTCGCGGGAAACGCTGTTGGCCGCCAAGCAACATCCTGACCAATATCGCGATTTAGTGGTACGCGTAGCTGGATATTCTGCCTTCTTTACCGCATTATCCCCAGATGCGCAGGATGACATTATCGCGCGTACCGAACATACTCTTTAATCAGTGAATCGTTGCGGTCACCCTTTGGTGGCCGCCTATCAGGCCGCTATGAATTCAAGACAACAAACCATTTTGCAGTTGGTGAATGACTGCAGACGCATCAGCGTTGGCGAGCTGGCGCGCGCCTCTGGCGTTTCTGAGGTGACGATCCGCCAGGATCTCAATCTGTTAGAAAAACGCAGCTATCTGAAACGCGTTCACGGTTCTGCCGTTGCGCTGGAAAGCGACGACGTTGATGCCCGCATGATGTCCAACTTCACGCTTAAGCAGAAGCTGGCACAATATGCTGCATCGCTGGTCAACGATGGCGAAACCATCTTTATCGAGAGCGGCAGTGCCAACGCCCTGCTGGCCCGCTATCTGGCCGAGCGCAAGCGCGTCACGCTGATCACCGTCAGCCATTACATCGCCCATCTGCTTAAAGAGACCGACTGCGATGTGATCGTACTCGGCGGCATGTATCAGAAAAAGAGTGAAACCGTGGTTGGCCCGTTAACCCGCCTGTGTATCCAGCAGGTGCACTTCAGCAAGGCGTTTATCGGGGTGGATGGCTATCACGCGGAAACCGGCTTCACCGGCCGGGATATGATGCGTGCCGACGTGGTCAATGCGGTATTAGCCAAAGGCGTAGAGAACATTGTGCTGACCGACTCGTCAAAATTTGGCCAGATCCAACCTAATCCATTGGAACCAATGAGCCAGATTGGGCGGGTGATCACCGATTCACGTATCGCCAACGACTACCAGCAATTGCTCAAACGGCAAGGTATCAAGTTGGATCTGGTTAACGAATAACGGCTACGGGGCCCTTCGGCCCCGTGGTAAGGTTACTGCCCGTAGTAGGCATGCGCACCGTGCTTGCGCAGATAGTGCTTGTCCAGCAGGGTCTGCTGCATATTGCCCAACCCAGGCGCTAACTGGCGCGAAAAGATCCCCATATAGGCCAACTCTTCCAATACGACGGCGTTATGCACCGCGCTGTCAGCATCTTTTCCCCAGGCAAATGGACCGTGGGAATGCACCAGCACCGCTGGTATCTGGGCAGCATCCAACCCGCGCTCTTTGAAGGTTTCGACGATCACCTGCCCGGTTTCCCATTCATAACGGCCGTTGATCTCTTCGTCCCGCATTAGCCTGGTACAGGGAATATCACCATAGAAGTAGTCTGCATGTGTCGTTCCCCAGGCGGGGATGGCTAATCCGGCCTGTGCCCAAATGGTGGCGTGGCGCGAGTGGGTGTGAACAATCCCACCCGCGGCAGCAAAGTTCAGGTACAGCACCCGGTGGGTATCCGTATCGGAAGAAGGCTTTTTACTCCCCTCCACCACCTTGCCGCTCTCCAGTTCCACCACCACCATATCGTCACGGGTCATGGCATCGTACTCAACGCCAGAAGGTTTGATCACCATCAGCCCCTGCTGGCGGTCTACGGCGCTGACATTGCCCCAGGTAAAGGTCACCAGATGATGGCGCGGCAACTGAAGATTGGCTTCCAGCACCTGTTGTTTGAGTTCGTTTAGCATGATCATATCCTTGTGGCTTGGTCTGCGACCATTGTCAGCAGGCATGCCACAAGGCGGTATGGGATAGATCGCTAAAGACCACGTAGAGTTCTGCTGGATACACAAAGATGTGTGGTGGCTGATTCGGAATAATCGCCTGCCGACCCGGGCTAAATTAAGACTATTTCCCTATTTATCCCCCGTCAGAGATTTATACTGAAACAAGGCGAAAAAACCGCCCTGATTTTTTAATTGCCCTATTTTGTGCAATAAATGCCATTTTTTATTTCAAGGTTGTCTGGAAGGCAGCGCCAGGCCAGTTTGCTGATTACTGCCTATACTAAAGCTGTACTATGCCAGCAAAGTAGTTCCATATAGCCGATGCTAAGGAGAACTCATTATGATCATTAATCAACGTTTTGCCAACGCCGCCGTGGTGATTACCCTGGCCCTGTCGCTGAGTGCCTGTTCGAATATGTCTAAACGTGACCGCAACACGGCGATTGGTGCCGGTGCAGGTGCGGTAGGTGGTGCAGTGCTGACTAACGGCAGCGCGTTGGGGACCGTCGGCGGTGCCGCTGTTGGTGGTATCATCGGTCACCAGGTGAGCAAATAAGCCACGGCTTGCCGATACCTCTGCCAATAGGCTAGCAAAAGCTTTACGCTTTGACGTCTAATCGAAAATACTTTCAGGTCTATTCACACGTTGTTTTTACGAGCGCTGCCGCAGTAACCTCACTACGGCAGCGTTTATCCGTATGATTAACCACCAGCCAGTTTTACCTTCATCCCCTTGGCTTCCAGCAGTTGCTTAAGCAGGTCGCGTTTGTCGCCCTGGATCTCGATCACGCCATCCTTCACCGAGCCGCCACAACCGCATTTCTTTTTCAGTTCAGCAGCCAGTTTATCCAGTGCCGCATCATCCAGATCGACACCGGTGATCAGGCAAACCCCCTTGCCTTTTCTGCCGCTGGTCTGGCGTTGAATACGCACGATGCCATCGCCTTTGGCGCGCTCTGGCTTGGCTTCTTCCTGCTTGATACGCCCGCTGTCGGTGGAGTACACCAGGCGGCTATTATCATCATTCATGCTGGGTTCCTTACGCCAATGAGGCTCGAATAGCGCTGAGCGCTGCCGCTGGATCGGCGGATTGCGTAATCGGACGGCCAATCACCATATAATCAACTCCAGCGGCCAGAGCCTGCACAGGCGTCATTACGCGGCGCTGATCGCCAGCGGCACTGCCTTCAGGGCGAATACCTGGAGTAACCAGTTGGAACTGATTGCCACAGGCAGCTTTCAGGCGTGAAGCTTCCTGTGCAGAACAGACCACGCCGTCCAGGCCACAATCTCGCGTCAGGCGAGCCAATCTTTCCGCCTGCTCTGCTGGGCTGAGTTCGATACCAATAGCGCGCAGATCTTCCGCCTCCATACTGGTGAGAACGGTTACGGCAATCAATAGCGGTGCATCCGCGCCATAAGGCAGCAGCGCCTCTTTGGCCGCGTTCATCATGCGAGCACCACCGCTGGCATGTACGTTCACCATCCATACGCCCAACTCCGCTGCAGCGGCTACGGCATGTGCCGTGGTGTTAGGAATATCGTGGAATTTCAAATCGAGGAAAACCTCAAATCCGCGCTGATGCAGATCGCGCACGATCTCAGGCCCGAACAGGGTGAACATCTCTTTACCCACTTTTAGCCGACAATCTTGCGGATCGATGCGGTCGGCAAAGGCCAATGCGGCGGAACGGTCAGCGTAATCCAATGCCACGATGATGGGCGATGATTTTAAGTCATTGTTATTTGAATTATTTTCAGACTTCATAGCTTCTACCTTGTGTGAAATGGACATGATGAGTAAGCCGCCAGCAAAACTGACCGCCGCATTCTACATGCCAGACAGCGGAAATCCCAGTCACGCAGTCTGTTGCCGTTACGTAATGTTAACGCAGCGTTGGTCATCGACTGTCAATAACCCCCTGCGCCCTTAACTCAGGGTGAGTAAAACGCGGTAAAGAAGCGTAAATTGTTAATCAAATAATTTGATTAACATGCTCAAGCCTATCCGATTTCATCCGTTTATAAATGCTCTATTATTCAATACATCGAAAGCGGAAACACTTTCACCCTCAAAACTAAATTGGAGATACTCATGAAAGGCATCAAATATTTTGCAGCAGCTACCGTTCTGGCCCTAACCTCATTTGCCAGCGTTGCCGCTGAGCCGGTCAGTCAGCAACAGGCACAGAAACTGACAGAAGTTGGCGTAGTTTCTGCTGGTGGAGCCACCACATTGAGCAGCCTGGAAGCTAAACTGGCGGCCAAAGCCGAAGCCCAAGGCGCTAGCAGCTACCGCATTGTCGCCGCCGGTGGTAACAACATGCTGCATGGCAACGCGGTTATCTATAAATAAGTTCGAGCCACCCTCTAGATTATCTGAACGGGCGCTGCATTCGGCGCCCATCCTCTACGACACCACACCTCACCTGTTTTTATTCTGGTACCAACTTGCGGCAGACATTCAGTACCAATTGCCGCAGCCAACGATGAGCCGGATCCGCCTCGGCACGTGGGTGCCACAGCTGCGATATCGCAATCGGGCTGGTGGTTACCGGCAGTTCAAAAGCCCAGAGTGTCGCTACACCCCCATCAATATTGGTCACCGGTTGATTGATCAGGAATGAGGCAGGCACCAACGCCACCAGATCGGATTCCTGAGCTACGGCCAAGGCAGCTGGAAAACTCGGCACCACGGCGGCAATGTTGCGCCGCAAACCTAGTTCAGCCAATGCTTCGTCTACCGGCCCATAGGTGTGCTCCCGTCGGGAAGCGACAACATGGCCCAAAGCGGCATACTGGCTGGCCGTCACCTCGAATTCCCGCGTCAGCGGATGCCCCGCTCTTACCACGCCAACGAAGCGATCCCTGAACAGCGCCTGCAGGCGTATTTCCGGCCCCATGGTTCCCAAAACACCAATCTCAAGATCGACCAGACCTTCACGCAGATGCTTTGAGG
This sequence comes from Serratia sp. ASV30, assembly GCF_016428815.1. Lineage (NCBI taxonomy): Bacteria > Pseudomonadati > Pseudomonadota > Gammaproteobacteria > Enterobacterales > Yersiniaceae > Serratia > Serratia sp. ASV30. The sequence goes on from NZ_JAELTL010000006.1 coordinate 47,984, forward strand.
TTTTCTCTGGCTTGGGCGAAAAACGCAGGCGCACTAAAGGCGCTGCCTTCGCCGCGGCCGCAATCAGTGAAGCTCCAAATGCCTCCACAAACCCCTCATTGGCACGAATGATAAAAGTTCGCTCCAGCGTGGCGAGGTTCAATTCTGTGGCTGAAGGACGCAGCACCGAACGCGCCGCAAATACGGCATTTTGCGTACGTTCACGAAGCTCCTCGGCATATGGCGTCAACACCATGTGCCGCCCGGCGCGCACCAACAAGGGATCTTCGGTAACGGTGCGTAGCCGGGTGAGCGTGCGGCTCATGGCCGAAGCGCTTAAACCAAGACGACGCGCAGCACCAGCCACGCTGACTTCAGCAAGCAACGCATCAAGGGCGATGAGTAAATTGAGATCGGGTTCAGTCATGGCTCATAGTATCTCGACCAGAAAAATGAGGAAAGCGTGGCGCGTTTGTATAGCTCACTTTTGTTACAAATTTATTAAATTTTTATTACACACTAGACAGATCTGCACGGCTGACTTAGCTTGATGGTAACCTCCCGCGTAAAAGGCAGCAAAATGAGCGAGATATCGACACTTACCATCAAGATCCCTCTGGCACTGAAAGAGCAAATCAAGGCGATTGCCTTGGAAAACCAGCTTTCATTGAGTGCGGAGGTTTGCCAACGGCTGGAACATAGCTTCGAAGTCCCGGCCAAAGCCAACAAGAAAGTGGCTCCATTGCATCATGACGATATTGATAATCAAGGTACCGAAGAGGAAGTTGAACAACCTCTTAGCCAGAAAGAGCTGAAGAAGCTGCGCCAACTGCTGAAAGGCGGCGCGAAAGGCAGCAAGAAAAAATAAGGCTAAATGAATTTGTAGGCGATGAGCATTAACTCCGTGCTACCCCTCTCCCACAGGGAGAGGGAACCGACCGAGTTGGGATGAGGCGCAATTATTGCCCATCTAGCCCGCGTATAGGTTTAACCGAAGACCAGGCCCGGCACGAAGGGCAATGCCAGTAAAGTGAATGGGCGGTAAAGCCGCATTTGTGGCAGCGGTAGCGTGGTTTGGTGCGGATCTGCTCGCCCACCATATCCCGCAGCAACAGCAGGCTTTCTTTGGCGCGCCCGTCTTCTGCATCAGCCAGATGATAATCCATCAGGCGATAAAACACGCGCATGGTCGGATGGCGCTGCAACTGGCGATTGATGTACACCTGCACCACATCGCTCCCTTCCTTCTGCTCGATCACTTCCGCCAGCATCAATTCCGCCGTGGCACCGGTATTCTCCGCCACACAACGTTTGAGGAAGTCTGCCCAGTCTTGCTCTTGTTGAGGCAAGTGCTGGTAGCATTCCTGCAGCATCGGCAACGCTTCGCTGACCAACTCCTTGTCTTGATCCAATACGCGCGTCAGCGTTTCTACCGCCTTGGCATACTCCTCTTGCGCCATGAAGATACGCCCAACCATGATCGACACGCGAGCGCACTGTTTATCCGCCGAGGCCGCGCGCTTGAGCAGGCTCATCGCCTTATCCAGATCGTCGCTGCCCATCGCCTGCAGGGCCAGCTCACAATAAAAATGTGCGATCTCAACGCGCTGCTTTTCCTTACCCAGCTTGACCAGTTTTTCTGCAACTTCGATGGCTTTCTGCCAGTCGCTGGTGGCCTGGTGGATCACCAGTAATTGCTGCAGCGCGGAAACACGGAAGTCTTCTTCATTGATTAACTGGCTGAACATGTCTTCGGCGCGGTCATACAACCCGGCGGCCATATAGTCACGCCCCAGTTGCTGTATCGCCAGCAGACGCTGTTCGAAGGTTAGAGAAGCGCTTTCCATCAAGGCCTGATGGATGCGGATGGCGCGATCGACCTCACCACGAGAACGGAACAGATTGCCCAATGTCAGATGGGCTTCAACGGTATTGCTGTCCTCTTTCAACATGTCGAGAAACAGATCGACCGCTTTGTCCTGCTGGTTGGAAAGCAGGAAGTTAACCCCAGCCACGTATTCACGCGACAGGCGGTTGGCTTCCTGTTGTTTATCCTGCTGAGCACTTCTGCGCCCCATGTACCAACCGTACGCGGCAGCTACAGGCAGCAACAGAAACAGCAGCTCTAACATAACAGGTTATTCCTTGCTGACTGCGGGCAACGGTGCCGGCTCGACAGGTGCTTCGAGTTGCAGTTCCAGCCTTTTGATTTTCCGCTCTGCACGCCCAAGAGCGATACGTGTGCGCAGATAAAATAACCCACAAATAATCCAACCCAGCACAAAGCCAGCACCAAACAGGGTGGCCAACAGGGTTGATACCGGATATTCGCCCTGAGCAACCAAATAGTTAAACGTCACCACCTGGTCGTTATGCGCGCCCAGCGTGACTGAAGCCACGAATATCACCAGAACCAATAAAAAAATCAGTAAATATTTCACATTCTTTCCCGCAATGCCGAGTGAATCGGATGAACTCTACCCTCAAGGCCACAAACCGGAACCCAATACAGGGTTTGCAGCCCACGGGTAATTGCCGCTAAGTGGCGTCCCTATGACTTAAGTTAGCATTTCCCGTCGTAGCAGGGAAACCCTGGCAGACGATAAAACCGTAGATCTGCTGGGATATTCAGCAAGAAATTCAGCGCCTGAGCAAATTAATGAGAAAGCTTCTCAAAAACACGGGTTTGATAAGATATGGGGGCGAAAGAACAGATTGCAATGCAGGGTAAAAACCAGCGTTGATGCGGCCCCGAGTTGGAGCCGCGATTGGTGACAACGTCACGATAAATTTTCATCACCTTCCGTGCTAAATCACTTATCGCGTTCCCGCTCGCCGATTTCCTGCTGCTCCTGCGGGGGAATGGTGAGTGGCCCAAACCAACGCTGAGTCAGCCAACTTGCCAGGGTAACCAGCAGCCAGCTAATGACAATCGCCATCGCCAGATCCCGCGGCCAATGCATGCCGAGCATCAGGCGGCTTCCCATCACGCCAAATGCCCAAACCATCAGTACCGCTACGGTTTTAAAGTGCCTCCGTGGCCACAGTAACCCGACCCCCAGCAATGCCCACGTAGCGGCAAACATCGTATGGCCTGAAGGGAACGAAAAGCCGGTCTCAAACTGCCAGTGTTTGCTCAGCCATTCAGGCACCAGCGCCTGGCCCTGCAACTGCTCTTTGACCAAGGCGCTACGCTGCTTTCTGTCCAACGAGTAGAAGTATTTTTCATCAATCTGATGGGTCGACTCCAGCCATATGACAAACGGCCGAGGTGCCTGCACCTGCTCTTTGATGGCGGATTTGACCGCCTGACCAATTCCGACTGCCGCAGACAGCAGGATGAACAACCCCACCGCCGCTTTCAGCCGAAAGCGTAAACACCACAGAAACCAGGCCGACAGCATCAGGCTGGTAAGGATCCCCCAGGGCGCAGTGACGGTTTCCGTCACCCAGAACAGCGCTTTTAACAGGCCGTCATTACCGCCGGGTTGCCAGTGCCAGCCAAAAAGCCAGACCGCGAGGGGCAACAACATCAGCACAATCGCTCCGCCCGCCGTGCGTTTTGCTATCTTTAACATCCCATTATCCTTCCGCTGTGGTTAACCCGCAGTGTAACAATCTTGCTAACTCAGCAAAACAAGAGAAATTAGGCAGATAACTCACCTATTGTAGCAATAGGGGCGGTAAAACGCCGGATGCTGCTTTGCTGAGCACCACTCGGCCAGAAGTTATGGCAAAATAGCCACTAATGTATGAAATAGCGATCGTCGCCGTCTGTTTTAATGCTGGTCAGTCCCCTGTTCCAGTCGTAGGATGCACGCAGCGATTTGACAGGTAGTGTTTTTGGAGAGTGACATGCAGCTTAAACGTGTGGCGGAAGCCAAACTGCCAACACCATGGGGTGATTTTCTGATGGTGGGGTTCGAAGAACTGGCCACCGGGCACGATCATCTGGCACTGGTTTTCGGCGATATTACCGGCGAAACACCGGTCCTCTCACGGGTTCATTCCGAATGTCTGACCGGTGATGCGCTGTTCAGCCTGCGCTGTGACTGCGGTTTTCAACTGGAAGCCGCGTTGGAACAGATCGCCGAGGAAGGCCGTGGCATTCTGCTGTATCACCGCCAGGAAGGCCGCAATATCGGTCTGTTGAACAAGATACGTGCCTATGCCTTGCAGGATAAAGGTGCGGACACGGTGGAAGCCAACCATCAGCTAGGCTTTGCCGCCGATGAGCGAGACTTCACTCTGTGCTCCGATATGTTCAAACTGCTGGGGGTGGATGCGGTGCGCCTGCTGACCAATAACCCGAAGAAGGTCGAGATCCTGAGCGAAGCGGGCATCAATATTTCTGAGCGCGTACCGTTGATCGTTGGCCGTAACCCGAAGAACGAGCGTTATCTGGCCACCAAGGCCGCTAAAATGGGCCATTTGCTGGACAAAAACTAACAACAAGGGCGCCTTTGGCGCCCTTGTTCTCTCTACAGCATTTTACGGATAACGTAGTGCAGGATGCCGTCATTCTGGTAATAAGTCAGCTCATTGCCGGTATCAATGCGGCAACGGGTATTCACCACCACCTGCCGACCATCGGCATAGGTGATATTAACCGGCACCGTCTGGCCAGGTTGCAACGCCTGTAAACCACTCACGTCGATCAGTTCTTCCCCCGTCAAAGCCAGCGTTTTGCGCGTTATTCCCTGCGGGAATTCCAGAGGCAAGATGCCCATACCGATCAGGTTTGAACGGTGGATACGCTCAAAGGATTCTGCGATCACCACGCGTACCCCCAATAAACGAGGGCCTTTGGCTGCCCAGTCGCGGCTGGAGCCGGAGCCATACTCTTTACCGGCGATCACCGCCAGTGGCACCTGCTCCTGCTGATACTGCATGGCGGCATCATAGATCGCCATCTGATTCTGCGAAGGCAGATGGCGAGTATACCCCCCCTCCACGCCCGGAACCATTTCGTTACGGATACGGATGTTGGCGAAGGTGCCCCGCATCATCACTTCGTGGTTACCGCGGCGCGAACCGTAAGAGTTGAACTCCTTCACCTCGACACCACGCTCGCTCAGATAACGCCCCGCCGGGCTGTCGCGCTTGATGTTACCCGCAGGCGAGATATGGTCAGTGGTCACCGAGTCTGCCAGGATTGCCAGAATACGTGCGCCGTGAATATCCTGCACCGGATCCGGTTGCGCTTTCATGGTACTGAAGAATGGTGGATGGCGAATATAGGTAGAATCGGCTTGCCATTCGTAGGTCGCGGAACCGGTCACCTGGATCGCTTGCCAACTGGCATCGCCATCAAACACTGCACCATATTCCTTATGGAACATTTCGGTGCTGACTTCTGCTACGGCTTGGGCAATCTCCTGGCTGGTAGGCCAGATATCCTTCAGATAGACCGGTTTGCCGTCGTGGCCTTCGCCCAACGCATCTTTGGTCAGATCAACCTTCATGTTACCTGCCAGCGCATAGGCAACCACCAGTGGCGGCGAAGCAAGCCAGTTGGTTTTTACCAGCGGATGGATGCGCCCTTCAAAGTTACGGTTACCGGACAGCACGGCCCCTACGGTGAGATCCCCTTCCTTGATCGCCTGCTCAATCGGTTCAGGCAACGGGCCAGAGTTACCAATACAGGTCGTACAACCGTAGCCAACCAGGTTAAAGCCCAATTGCTCCAGGTATGGCGTCAGTTTGGCGCGATCGAAGTATTCGGTCACCACTTTGGAACCCGGTGCCAGTGAGGTTTTTACCCAAGGTTTAGTCTTCAAGCCCTTTTCAACGGCCTTTTTGGCCAACAGGCCAGCGGCCATCATCACGCTCGGGTTGGAGGTATTGGTACAGGAGGTAATGGCTGCGATCACCACCGCGCCAGTATTTAGCTCCAAGCTTTTGCCACCCAGCGTGAAGCTTTTCACTTCCTGCTTATCTTTCTGACCGCCAATTTCCAACTCGGTCGCGGCGGTGAATGCTGTAGGCACCTGCGGCAACGCGACGCGGTCCTGCGGACGTTTCGGCCCTGCCAGGCTGGCCTCAACCGTTGACATATCCAGCGACAGCGTGCTGGTAAACACCGGTTCATCGCCTGGATTACGCCACATCCCCTGAGCCTTGGCATAGGCTTCCACCAATGCGATCTGCTCAGCGCTACGACCACTTAACTGCAGGTAGCCCAGCGTCACGTCATCCACCGGGAAGAAGCCACAGGTTGCCCCGAACTCTGGCGACATGTTGGCAATGGTTGCCCGGTCTGCCAACGGCAAATCAGCCAGCCCATCACCATAAAATTCAACAAACTTCCCGACGACGCCGTGCTTACGCAGCATTTGGGTAACGGTGAGCACCAAGTCGGTGGCTGTAATACCCTCGGATAACTTACCACTGAGTTTAAAGCCCACCACATCCGGGATCAGCATGGAGACCGGCTGGCCCAACATGGCTGCTTCGGCCTCAATACCGCCAACGCCCCAGCCCAGAATACCAAGGCCGTTAATCATGGTGGTGTGGGAGTCGGTCCCCACCAGGGTATCGGGGTAAGCGATGCGTTGGCCGTTCTCTTCGGTATGCCAAACGGTTTGCCCCAGATACTCCAGGTTCACCTGATGGCAGATGCCGGTGCCGGGTGGCACCACGCGGAAGCGGTTGAAGGCCTTTTGCCCCCAGCGCAGGAAGGTGTAGCGCTCGTGGTTGCGCTCCATTTCGATGCGCACGTTTTCGCCAAAGGCGTCATCGTCACCAAACTCATCGACGGTAACCGAGTGGTCAATGACCAGATCGACCGGTGACAGCGGATTCACCTGATCGACTTTCCCGCCCAGGCGCAGAACGGCCTCTCGCATTGCCGCCAAATCCACCACGGCAGGTACGCCGGTGAAGTCCTGCATCAGCACCCGCGCCGGGCGATAAGCAATTTCACGATCGGCATGACCGGTTTGCAACCAGCCTACGATCGCCTTCAGATCGTCAACCTGTACCGTATCACCATCCACATGGCGCAACAGGTTTTCCAGTAACACTTTCATCGATTTCGGCAGCCGGTCAATATCCCCTAACTGTCTGGCCGCCAGTGGCAAACTGTAATAGTGATACTCACTACCCAGTGCTACCAGCTTATCCATACTCGTTTTGCGAAGATCGGACGACATAGCTCCTCCATTTTTTATTATGTCAAACCAGGGTGATTTCTGAGGTGTTATTTAAAGATAACACAAACGCCATGTAACGTTTTGATAACAACACGTATTGATCATAACGATAGGCAGGAGTAATCAAAGGCAGGAAGCTACTGGTAGGTCAATGAGTTAGCAGGTATCAGACAATAAAAAACCGCCCGTCGGCGGTTTAAATGGTGTAATGAGGTTCAAGTTAACGGCCTATTTGGTCGGCAGTTTGATGTCCTTGAACATCGCTTCAATCTCGTCATTGGTACGTAAAGCCACGGCGGTATCGACCACGTCGCGCGTCAGATGCGGTGCGAAACGCTGGATAAAGTCGTACATATAGCTGCGCAGGAAGGTGCTGCGGCGGAAACCGATTTTGGTGGTGCTATAGGTGAAGATATCGCGGGCATCCACCATCACCAAATCCGGATCCTGCACCGGATCGACCGCCATGCTGGCGATCACGCCAACACCCAGCCCCAGGCGTACATAAGTCTTGATGACGTCAGCATCGGTAGCGGTAAACACGATACGTGGCGTCAACCCCGCCCGGTTAAACGCGGTATCCAGCTCTGAGCGCCCGGTAAAGCCAAAGGTATAGGTGACGATAGGATACTCGGCCAGCTCTTCAATGGTAATATGGCTCTTGCCCGCCAAAGGATGATCGGGCTTCACTACTACCGCCCGGTTCCAGTGGTAGCACGGCAGCATGATTAAGTCGTCATACAGGTGCAGCGCTTCGGTAGCGATGGCAAAGTCTGCCGAGCCTTTGGAAACCGCTTCGGCAATCTGCGTTGGCGAGCCCTGATGCATATGCAGCGACACGCGCGGGTAACGCTCGATAAAGCCTTTAATCACATTGGGCAAGGCATAGCGTGCCTGGGTATGGGTGGTTGCCACATACAGCGAACCTTTATCCGGGTAAGTATGTTCCCCCGCAACGGCCTTAATGGCCTCCACTTTGGACAGCACTTCGCGAGCAATGCGGATAATTTCCTGGCCAGCAGGCGTCACCTGGGTAAGATGCTTACCGCTACGGGCGAAAATCTGGATACCTAGCTCATCCTCCAGCATCCTCACCTGCTTGCTGATACCCGGTTGCGAGGTATAGAGACCTTCAGCCGTGGAAGAGACGTTGAGGTTATGATTCACCACTTCTACGATGTAACGAAGCTGCTGCAATTTCATATTTGAATACCATCCTAGGTTAAAACACTGCGGCCTGCCGCAGCCAGGTATCTCGGTGTTGTCCCGGTATGCTTAATTCTCACAAGCCTTAAACACAGTGATTTCGCCCAGATGCTGATGAAAACGCCGTTGCTAATAAGCTTTAATCATAAAAAACGTTTTTATATAACCATTATATCATGTCGCGCCACCAAGTATAGAGCCGCTTCACAAGATGATAACGATCTTTTCGCATGATTATCAACGCCGCACCCTGCCGATAAAAATAAGAAAAAGCAGAGAAGAATAGATCCGCCAGCCGATTTTCGCCAATAAAAAACCAGCTCATTGAGCTGGTTTTTTGCTGTTGCCTTGCGCCTGGGTTACTTCTTGCCTTCAACCCATTTGCCATCAACGAAGAATGCAGACCAACCGGTGGCCTTGCCGTCTTTCTCTGATGAGACATACTGCTGCTTGGTTTTACGGCTGAAGCGCACCATCGTCTTGTTGCCTTCCGGATCGGCCACCGGCGCATCGGCCAGATAGCGCAACTTCTCCGGCAAGCGATCTTTGAAGCGCAGCAACTCTTCCACTAACGGCGCACGGGTTTCACGCGATTTAGGGAAGGTGTTGGCTGCCAGGAACACGCCTGCTGCCCCATCACGCAACACAAAGTAGGCGTCCGATTTCTCGCACGGCAACTCTGGCAGCGGGACCGGATCCTCTTTCGGTGGAGCAACTTCACCGCTGCGCAGGATCTTACGGGTGTTCTTGCAGTTTTCGTTGGTACAGCCCATGTACTTTCCAAAGCGCCCCATTTTCAGGTGCATTTCGGAACCACACTTCTCACACTCAACAATCGGGCCGTCGTAACCTTTCAGGCGGAATTCGCCCTGCTCGATTTCGTAGCCGTCACAGGCCGGGTTGTTACCGCACACGTGCAGCTTGCGCTGGTTGTCGATCAGGTAGCTGTCCATCGCGGTGCCGCACTTCTGGCAGCGCTTACGGGCACGCAGGGCGTTGGTTTCTGCATCATCCCCTTCGAGGATGTTCAGCACTTCCGCTTCCGGCACCAGGTTGATGGTGGTTTTACAGCGCTCTTTCGGCGTCAACGCATAACCGGAACAACCAAGGAACACGCCGGTACTGGCAGTGCGGATACCCATTTTGCGGCCACAGGTCGGGCAGTCAATGCTGGTCATCACCATCTGATTTGGGCGCATGCCGCCCTCTTCAGGATCCTTCTCGGCGGTTTCCAACTGCTCGCTGAATTCGGCAAAGAATTCGTCCAACACCGCTTTCCATTCCGCCTGGTTGTTGGCGACCTGATCCAGGCCATTTTCCATGCGTGCAGTGAAGTCGTAATTCATCAGCTCACGGAAGTTTTCTTCCAGGCGATCGGTGACGATCTCACCCATTTTTTCTGCGTAGAACCTGCGACTCTCTACCCGCACATAACCACGATCCTGAATGGTCGAGATGATCGAGGCATAGGTAGATGGACGGCCGATTCCGCGTTTTTCCAACTCTTTAACCAGCGAAGCTTCACTGTAACGTGCCGGTGGCTTGGTAAAGTGCTGGCTCGGGATCAGCTTTTGCAGATCCAGCTCGCTGCCCACTTCGACAAACGGCAAGGTGCGATCTTCATCACCCTTACGCAGCGCAGGCATCACTTTAGTCCAGCCATCGAAACGCAGCGTACGGCCTTTGGCACGCAGCAGGAAATCGTCGGCTTTCACCGTCAGCGTGGTGGAGTCGTATTGCGCCGGTGTCATCTGACAGGCGACGAACTGACGCCAGATCAGCTGATACAGTTTCTGCGCATCCGCTTCCATATCTTTCAGCTGTTCAGCCAATACGCTGACATCGGAAGGACGGATCGCTTCGTGCGCTTCCTGGGAGTTTTCTTTGCTGCTGTATTGGTTAGGCGCCTTCGGCAGGTACTTGTCACCGAAGTTGTCACCGATATAACCACGCACCATGTTGACCGCGTCCTGGCTCAGGTTGGTGGAGTCGGTACGCATGTAGGTGATATGACCGGCTTCATACAGACGCTGCGCCATCATCATGGTTTTCTTCACGCCGAAGCTCAGGCGGGTACTGGCAGCCTGTTGCAGCGTGGAGGTGATGAACGGTGCACCCGGTTTGCTGCTGGTTGGCTTGTCTTCGCGGTCCAGCACCGTATAACGGGCTTTTTCCAGCAGGTTAAGCGCGGCATGAGTCTGCTCACGGTTAACCGGTTTGAACGGCTTATCGTGGGCGTGGGTGACTTCCATCTGCAGCGCAATTTCGCCTTTCGCCAGCAGATCGGCATGCAGTTCCCAGTATTCTTCGGGTACGAATGCCTTGATGTCGCGCTCACGCTCCACCACCAGCCGTACCGCAACGGACTGCACCCGGCCAGCGGACAGGCCACGGGCAATTTTTTTCCACAGCAGTGGCGACACCATATAGCCCACCACGCGGTCCATAAAGCGACGCGCCTGCTGTGCATTGACACGATCGATATTCAGCTCGCCTGGCGCTTGGAACGCCTGCTGGATCGCGTTTTTGGTGATTTCGTTAAACACCACGCGGCTAAAGCGCTTGTCGTCTCCACCGATCACTTCCCGCAGGTGCCAGGCGATGGCTTCCCCTTCGCGGTCAAGGTCGGTTGCGAGGTAAATGTGGTCAGCATTTTCGGCTAACGACTTTAACTCGGCGACCACTTTTTCCTTACCGGGCAAAATCTCATATTGCGCTTCCCACCCGTGGTAAGGATCGACGCCCATGCGATTGACCAGCGCGGTCTTTTCATCTTTCTTGACTTTCTTTTTGGCTTTGTCTTTGGTTTTGTCTTCGGTTGACTCAGCGCTCTTTTTGCTAGCTGAGCCACTGGTCGGCAAATCACGGATATGACCGACGCTGGACTTCACCACGTAGTCATTACCTAAATATTTATTAATAGTTTTGGCTTTTGCCGGGGACTCAACTATTACGAGAGCTTTGCCCATAATTACCTTTACCTGAATTTAATACTTCTAAAAAGAAGCCATTTGTCTCGCCGTACCGCGGCAATTCGTATCTCTTATTTATATTGCGGTACTCTGGCAAGAGATCAACCTGTTTTTTTCTAATGGTTGCCTAACTGGTCAACCTGAACGCATTTAGCCAGCCTAACCTGTTCACGCCGAACCCCAGAGGCCAGGCCAGCTATGACCTGCGTTGAGCGTAAACAAATCCTTCCACCGGAAGCCGCAAAATCCCACACTCTACCTGATAACAAACGCGACGCAACTTAATTAGCGCGGAAAATCTCATTTCGCCATGGCGGGCCAAATCACTGGCCGTCCAGACGGCAATTAAACCTTAGCTGGTTTGCGGACAAACGCGAACCCGCGCTAGAATACGTTCAGAATTTTCGCTTGCAGGAGAAATAAATGCGTAACAATACTCAACCCATCGAACGAGCAGATCTGCTTACTGAAGCAAATAACATCATCCGCCAACACGAAGATTATATGCACGGCATGGTGGCCACCGACGTTGAGCAGAAAGGCAGCGTGTTGGTTTTCCGCGGCGAGTTTTTTTTAGATCCCGAGGGTCTGCCAACCGCAAAAACCACCGCCGTATTTAATATGTTTAAGCACCTGGCCCATGTGCTTTCCGAGAAATATCATCTGGTGGATTAACCATTAAAAACGGGGCCATCTGGCCCCGTGTAAACATAGCCTTGCTGGCTTACAACAGCGGTTTTTCGCCGCGTTGCCACCAGCGCAACAGCAAACGATCGGCGCTCTCTGCCGCACTGCTGGTAAAGCGATCGATGAAGCGTTTACGGCGAGCATAACGCACCCCCACCACCTCATGGTTTTCCATCTCGGCTATCAACAGATCGTCACTGGTGCCGACCGCGTCAACCAGCCCTTTATCTTTCGCCTGAGTGCCATACCAATGCTCACCGGTCGCGACTTCTTCGATAGCCAATGAAGGGCGTTGCTGATGAACAAACTGTTTGAACAACTCGTGAGTTTCGTTCAGATCTTCACGGAATTTTTCCCGCCCTTGTTCGGTATTCTCACCAAACAGGGTCAAGGTGCGTTTGAACTGGCCAGCGGTGTGCAATTCCACATCGATGTTGCTCTTTTGCAGCAAGCGATGGAAGTTGGGGATCTGGGCAACCACGCCGATCGACCCAATGATGGCAAACGGGGCTGCCACAATGCGGTCGGCCACACAGGCCATCATGTAACCGCCGCTAGCCGCGACCTTATCCACCGCCACCGTCAGGCGGATACCGCCCTTGCGCAGGCGCTCCAGCTGCGACGCTGCCAGGCCATAGCCGTGCACCACCCCACCAGGGCTCTCCAAACGTAGCAGCACTTCGTCCTTGGCCGTAGCTACCGCCAATACGGCAGAGATCTCTTCACGCAGTGAGCTGACCTCATGGGCATCCATGCTTCCCTTGAAGTCCAGCACATACAGGCAAGGTTTGACTGCCTCTACCGCACCGGCCTTGGCACGCTGTTTTTTCAGCTTGTCGTCGGCCTTGTTCTGCTTTTTGAATTGCTTGCTCCAGGTCTTCTGCTCTGCCGCCCCCATGCGGGCAAGGCGCATTTCCCGTTGCATTTCACGATATTGCTCACCCAGGTCGGTAAGCTGTAGTTCCCCTTTCTGCTGGCTCTTGCGCTGCCCGAGGCTCACCGCCAGCAACGCCAGCGCGGCAATAGCAATCACCACCGTGGCAACTTTGGCCAGGAAAAGGCCATAAACAGATATAAACTCCACAGATACCGCCTTTATTTACAGTTTGTTAGTTGAGCGGGAGCAGCATGCAGCGCCCCTACCTACTTTTTAGCAAATGGCACCACGGCTGTCGCGCCTAAATGAAAATTCAGATTGATGAGCATGCGGTGCACCTCCGTGCTATGGGGTTGCCCGTAGCGGTAACCAAGCCGCTATTGTACCGTTTTTGTTACAAAAGAATGCCGTTTCTGTAGGTTACTCATTGAAAATGCGATCCATTTCAGGCATATAACAGACATTATTCATCAAATTACTGACAAAAATTCGCAGCGGATCGCCATTGTGGTTGAGCAACTCTGCTCCTGCCCGCGATCCGCAATCCACCCAAGCTCCCAGCCATAGCGCGGGAGCCGCCAACCAGGCGCGAGGAACTATTGTGCATTACCAACCTAAGCAGGATCTTCTCGAACAACGAATTATTCTGGTGACCGGGGCGGGCGACGGCATTGGCCGTGAAGCGGCGCTGACTTACGCTCGTTACGGCGCACAGTTGGTGCTGCTTGGCCGCACGGAAAGCAAACTGCAGGCCGTTCAGGCTGAAATTGCCGCCATCTCCAGCGCCCCGACGCATATCGTTACGCTGGATTTGTTACACACCACGCCAGAGCAGTGCCAAACCCTGGCGGAGGACTTGGCCACCAAGGTGCCACGCTTGGACGGCGTATTGCAAAACGCCGGTCTGTTGGGCGATATCGCCCCAATGGCCGAGCTTTCGATGACCATGTGGAACGAAGTGATGCAGGTCAACGTAAATGCCACCTTCATGCTTACCCAGGCGCTGTTGCCGTTGCTGCTAAAATCAAATGCGGGTTCGTTGGTATTCACCAGCTCCAGCGTTGGCCGAACCGGCCGTGCTGGCTGGGGGGCCTATGCCGTTTCCAAGTTTGCCACCGAGGGGATGATGCAGGTATTGGCCGATGAGTATAAAAACCGTAACTTGCGGGTAAATTGCATCAATCCTGGCGGAACTCGCACCAAAATGCGTGCATCTGCTTTCCCACAGGAAGATAAAAACAAGCTGAAAACACCGGCCGATATCATGCCACTCTATCTGTATCTGATGGGCGATGACAGCCGCCGTAAAACCGGCATGAGCTTCGATGCTCAGCCCAACCGTAAACCCGGCGCCGCCGAATAAGGAAGCTTTTAACATGGCTGAAGATCGTCACCAGCAACGCCAGCAACGGCTCAAAGAACAGGTGGATGCACGCATTGCCGCCGCGCAGGAAACGCGTGGTCTATTGCTGGTCTTTACCGGCAATGGCAAAGGCAAGACCACCGCTGCATTTGGCACCGTCACCCGCGCCGTCGGTCACGGTATGAAAGCTGGAGTGATCCAGTTCATCAAAGGCCAGTGGCCCAACGGCGAGAAAAACCTGCTGCAACAGCACGGCGTGGAATTTCAGGTGATGGCAACCGGCTTTACCTGGGAAACTCAGGATCGGGAAAGCGATACCGCCGCCTGTCAGGCCGTCTGGCAACATGGTAAGCGGATGTTGGCCGACAGCAGCCTGGATATGGTGCTGATGGACGAGTTGACCTATATGGTGAGTTACGGCTATTTAGAGCTGGCTGAGCTGCTGGAGGCGCTTGAGCAGCGTCCTGCGCACCAGACGGTGATTATCACCGGTCGTGGCTGTCATCGCGATTTGCTGGAGCTGGCGGATACCGTGACGGAGATGCGGCCAGTGAAGCACGCGTTTGAAGCGGGGATCAAGGCTCAGCAGGGCATTGACTGGTAACTGAATAATCCGTGGCCAAGCCAGAAGGCAAGGCCACGGTGATAAATTTAGCTACGCTTGGAAGACTTGGCCGGTTTACCCGGTTTGCTGCTGCCTGGTGCGCCACGACGGCTACCGGGAGCAACCTGGCTGTGACGTTTTACCGCACGGCGGATCTGGTTAGCCTTCACACGGCGACGATCGCGTTCCACCGGCAGTTTGCTGACGGTTTCCGGTTGCAGCTCCACCAGCTCACGCAGATAGTTGATCGCCTTGAGATCCAGCTCGGTATAGCCGCCACGAGGCAGGCCTTTTGGCAAATCGATATCGCCGTAACGCACGCGGATCAAACGGCTTACCTGCACACCAACGGCTTCCCACAGGCGACGTACTTCACGGTTACGGCCTTCGGTCAGCGTGACGTTGTACCACTGGTTGATGCCTTCACCACCCTGGAAGGTGATGGTACGGAATGCCGCCGGGCCATCTTCCAGTTGGACACCTTTGCTCAGTTGTTTGAGCTTTTCGTCGTCGATCTGGCCGAATACGCGCACGGCGTATTCGCGTTCAACTTCGCGGCTTGGGTGCATCAGGCGGTTAGCTAGTTCACCGTCTGTGGTAAACAGCAGCAAGCCTGAGGTATTCACGTCCAAACGCCCTACCGCTACCCAGCGAGAGCCTCGCAGTTTTGGCAGGCGATCGAAGACCGTTGGGCGACCTTCCGGATCGCTACGGGTACAGAGTTCGCCTTCCGGCTTGTAATACGCCAGCACGCGGCAAACCGCTTCTTCGGATTCTTTGATCGAGACAACATGACCGTCCAGACGAATTTTCATCCCGGCGACCACTTCAACTCGGTCGCCCAGTTTGGCGATCTTGCCGTCGACGCTGATGCGACCCGCCTCAATCATGGTTTCTATTTCACGACGCGAGCCATGGCCAGCATTCGCTAATACTTTCTGTAACTTTTCGCTCATTGAGCAACCTCTAATGTCGCCTTCACAGGCGTCGGGGGGACTTTGCCGCCACTCTCAGCAAGGAGAGGCGGCCGCAAAGATTAGCACTTGGTCAAAACCAACCGCTTATTATACAGGCTTTATCCCTCCTTGGCACTGACTTCGTCCGGCTGTTTAGCGGAAAGGCGCTGGATCGCCAGCCCCTTCACGGATCACTTCCGGAGAGGATTCAGTCAGATCGATAACCGTGGTCGGCTGCTGGCCCAGGAAACCGCCGTGGATCACCAGATCCACCTGCTTGCCAAGGTGTTCGCTGATCTCTTCCGGATCGGATTCGGCAAAATCATTGCCAGGCAACATCAGCGTAGTCGACATCATTGGCTCATTGAGCACTTCCAGCAATGCCAGAGCGATCGGGTTAGATGGCACACGCAGGCCGATGGTTTTACGCTTGTCATTCATCAGGCGACGAGGCACTTCTTTGGTCGCTTTCAAGATGAAGGTGTAATTGCCCGGCGTATTGTTCTTGATCAGGCGAAACGACGAATTGTCCACATAGGCATAGGTCGACAGCTCGGACAGATCGCGGCACATCAGCGTAAAGTTGTGGTTGCCGTCCAACTGGCGAATACGGCAAATACGCTCCAAAGCCGCCTTCTCTTCAAGTTTGCAGCCCAGCGCGTAGCCAGAGTCTGTTGGATAGACGATCACACCGCCCTTGCGCAGCACCTCTACGGCCTGATTGATCAGGCGCGGCTGCGGGTTGTCCGGGTGAATATAAAATAGCTGGCTCATCTCTAACTCCTGAAAATGATGCACGCGCAAAACAACGCCCGCGTTAAATCAATCTACTAGGTTCTGTTGGGGCAGTGGCCAATCGCGCCACACCGGTTCAACACCGCCGGGTAACCACAGTTTGCGACCCAACTCAATCCACGAACAGGGCTGATGAAAATCCGAACCCTGAGACGCCAATAATTGATAGTCCTGCGCATATTTAGCCAACACCGTACGCTCATGGGGGGCTTGCTGACACTGCGCCACCTCCATCGCATCGCCGCCATGTTCGGCAAAATAGGCCAGCAGACGCTTCAGCCATTTGGCCGTCAGATCGTAACGGCCCGGATGCGCCATCACCGCTTGACCACCGGATTGATGAATGACATCAATGGCTTGTTCTATTGTACACCACTGTGGCGGAACATAGCCGATTTTCCCTTTGGCGAGATACTTCTTGAACACCTGCGCCATGTTGGCGGCCATGCCCTGCTGCACCAGAAAACGGGCAAAATGCCCTCTGGTGACCGCTCCGTCCCCTGCCAGTTGTTGTGCTCCGGCATAGGCATCGGGAATACGCGCTTTCGCTAACCGAACACCGATTTCTTGCGCCCGCAGATTACGGCGCTCGGTCTGTTCGATCAGCAGCTGTAACAGTGCCGGATGGGCGATATCGAGCCCCAGCCCGACAATGTGGATCTCATGGTTTTCCCACAGGGTAGAAATCTCGACGCCGTTAACCAGCTGCAAAGGCAAGGCAAGATCGGCTATCGCGGCCGCAGCCTCTGCCAATCCGTTGGTGGTGTCGTGATCGGTAATAGCCAGCACGCCAACGCGCATCTCAACGGCTCGCTGCACCAGTTGAGTCGGCGTTAAGTAACCGTCCGAAGCGGTGGTGTGGCTGTGGAGATCGTACAGGGTAAAAGCGGAGGATTGTGGGCTGCTGTCTGTCAAAAGGGATATCCTGCGATGGCTTGGCTTTCTATCATAACCGTTATGGATGGCCGGACGGAAATCTATTCTGCCGATGGCGTTCCCGCCAGATTAACGATTTCACGCTAGCCGCTAACATATTGTGCAAAAAGAGAGTTGACATTGCCTCGTCGTTCCAGTTAACTAGTACACAAGTTCACGGCAATAGCCGTGTTGGATGAAAATACAGAGAGCAACATGATGACTAAGCACACTTCTCTTCTTCGCTGGTGGCGTACTTCCCAATCAAGGGTCGAGTAATCACGCATACCTGTCATCTGACACTGCAGATTCCCTAGGCCCGCTCATTACAGCGGGCTTTTTTATGGACAAGATTTGACTGGAACTACCGAAGATGAACATCAAACCACAGCTCAAACTACTCACGGCACAGGCCGGTTACCGTAGCGACCCGACGGCGATTTTTCATCAGTTGTGCGGCGCCCGCCCTGCCACCCTGTTGCTGGACTCGGCGGAAATCAACAGCAAGCAAAACCTGAAAAGCCTGCTGATTGTCGACAGTGCCCTGCGCATTACCGCCTTGGGCCGTAAGGTCAGCCTTCAGGCGCTAACCGCTAACGGCGCAGCCCTGCTGCCACTGTTGGATGAGGCCTTGCCTGCCGACGTACAAATCCAGGTTCGCCCTAATGGCCGTGAGTTGACCTTCCCGGCAATTGATACGGTACAAGACGAAGATGCCCGCCTGCGTTCCTTGTCGGTGTTTGATGCGTTGCGCACGATGCTGACTTTGGTCGATGCGCCAGCCGATGAGCGTGAAGCCATGCTGCTCGGCGGCCTGTTTGCCTATGATCTGGTTGCTGGCTTTGAAGACCTACCAGAGCTACGCCAAGACCAACGTTGCCCGGACTTCTGTTTTTATCTGGCAGAAACACTGCTGGTGCTGGATCACCAACGCGGCGTAGCTCGTTTACAAGCCAGCGCATTCACAGGTGACAACGCTGAAACACTGCGTTTGCAGCAGCGTCTCGAACAGCTTCAGGTGCAATTGCAACAGACTCCGATCGCCATTCCTCATCAGAAACTGGAAGACATGCAGTTAAGCTGCAATCAGAGCGATGAAGAGTACGGCGCAGTAGTCAGCCAGTTGCAGCAGGCCATCCGCCACGGTGAGATTTTCCAGGTGGTGCCTTCTCGTCGCTTCTCTCTGCCTTGTCCTAACCCGCTGGCGGCTTACCAGACGCTGAAGGAAAACAATCCAAGCCCTTACATGTTCTTTATGCAGGACAACGAGTTCACGCTGTTCGGTGCCTCGCCAGAAAGCGCGCTGAAATATGAAGCCACCAGCCGCCAGATTGAGATTTACCCAATTGCCGGTACTCGTCCACGCGGACGCCGCGCTGATGGTTCACTGGATCTGGATCTCGACAGCCGCATCGAACTGGAAATGCGTACCGACCATAAAGAGCTGGCGGAACACCTGATGCTGGTCGACCTGGCCCGCAACGATCTGGCCCGCATCTGTGAAGCGGGTAGCCGCTACGTGGCCGACCTGACCAAGGTAGACCGTTACTCATTCGTGATGCACCTGGTTTCCCGCGTGGTCGGCAAGCTGCGTAGCGATCTCGACGTGCTGCATGCCTATCAGGCCTGTATGAATATGGGCACGCTGAGCGGTGCACCGAAAGTGCGCGCCATGCAACTGATTGCCGCCTCTGAAGGCACCCGTCGTGGCAGCTACGGCGGCGCGGTGGGCTACTTTACCGCTCATGGCGATCTCGATACCTGTATTGTCATTCGTTCCGCGTATGTTGAGGACGGCGTTGCCACCGTGCAGGCCGGTGCCGGTGTGGTGCTGGACTCCGTTCCGCAGGCGGAAGCCGATGAAACCCGTAACAAAGCACGTGCCGTGCTGCGTGCCATCGCCAGCGCGCACCAGGCCAAGGAGATTTTCTAATGGCCGATATCTTACTGCTCGACAACGTCGACTCCTTTACTTACAACCTGGTCGATCAGCTGCGTGCCAGCGGCCATCAGGTCGTGATTTACCGTAACCAGATTGCCGCCGAGGTCATCATCGCGCGCCTGCAACAGATGAAGCAGCCCATTTTGATGCTGTCCCCTGGCCCAGGTACTCCAGCCGACGCGGGCTGTATGCCCGAACTGTTACAACGCCTGCGCGGCCAGATGCCAATCATCGGTATCTGTCTCGGCCATCAGGCGATTGTGGAAGCTTATGGCGGCCACGTTGGCCAAGCCGGTGAGATCTTGCACGGCAAGGCTTCTTCCATTACTCACGATAACCAGGGGATGTTTGCCGGTATGGCCAACCCGCTGCCGGTCGCCCGCTATCATTCACTGGTCGGCAGCAATATCCCTGAAGGGCTGACCGTCAATGCTCGCTTCGGCGACATGGTGATGGCTGTGCGTCACGATGAACACCGCGTATGTGGTTTCCAATTCCATCCAGAATCCATTCTGACCACCCAGGGCGCGCGTTTGCTTGAGCAGACGTTGGCCTGGGCGCTGGCGAAATAATCAAGGGGAACCGACTATGCAACCTATTCTTGAAAAACTGTATCGCTCGGAGTCGATGAGCCAGGAAGAAAGCCAGCAGTTATTCAGCGCTATCGTGCGCGGTGAGCTGGAACCTAGCCAACTGGCGGCGGCATTGATCAGCATGAAGATCCGCGGTGAGCACCCAGAAGAAATCGCCGGAGCAGCCAAGGCGCTCTTGGCCGATGCTTTACCGTTCCCACGCCCGGACTATGCCTTTGCGGATATCGTCGGCACCGGCGGCGACGGCACCAACAGCATCAATATCTCCACGGCCAGCGCCTTTGTCGCTGCAGCCTGTGGGGTCAAGGTGGCCAAGCACGGCAACCGCAGCGTCTCCAGCCGTTCCGGTTCATCCGATCTGTTGGCCGCTTTCGGGATCCGCCTGGATCTGCCTGCGGAAGAATCCCGCAAGGCATTAGACGAACTGGGTGTGTGTTTCCTGTTTGCGCCGCAATATCACACCGGTTTTCGCCATGCGATGCCGGTACGCCAACAGCTGAAGACCCGCACGGTGTTCAACGTCCTCGGGCCGTTGATTAACCCGGCTCGCCCACCGTTGGCGTTGATTGGGGTCTACAGCCCGGAGCTGGTGCTGCCAATCGCCCAAACCCTGCGCGTATTGGGTTATCAACGCGCTGCCGTCGTACACGGTGGCGGTATGGATGAAGTGGCGATCCACACCACCACTCACGTAGCCGAATTGAATAACGGCGAAATTGAAAGTTATCAACTGACACCTAAATCCTTTGGGTTGGAAAGCCACCCGTTGGGCTCCCTGCTGGGCGGATCGCCGGAAGAAAATCGTGACATTCTGGCAAGGTTGTTACAAGGTAAAGGCGAACCAGCGCACGCCGCGGCGGTCGCCGCCAACGTCGCACTGTTGCTGAAACTATTCGGACAGGAAGACCTGCGCCAGAACGCGCAGCAGGCATTGGAAATGATCCACAGTGGGCAGGCTTACCAGCGTGTCACTGCTTTGGCAGCAAGAGGATAAATGATGCAGGAAACCGTGCTCAACAAGATTGTTCGTGACAAGGCGCAGTGGGTCGCGGCACGTAAGCAACAACAGCCATTAGCCAGCTTTCAAAACGAAATCGTGCCAAGCGAGCGTAGCTTTTATCATGCGCTACAAGGCACCAGAACGGCATTTATTCTCGAATGCAAGAAAGCCTCTCCTTCCAAGGGGCTGATCCGCGAGAATTTTGACCCGGTAGAAATCGCCTCGGTGTATAAGGACTTCGCCTCGGCGATCTCGGTACTGACCGATGAGCAATACTTCCAGGGCAGCTTCGATTTTCTGCCGCTGGTGAGTAAAACCGTGTCCCAGCCGGTGCTGTGTAAGGACTTTATGATCGACCCTTACCAGATCTATCTGGCACGTCACTACCAGGCCGACGCCATTCTGTTGATGCTGTCGGTGCTCGATGACGAACAGTACCGCCAACTTGCCGCGGTGGCACACAGCCTGAATATGGGCGTGCTGACCGAGGTGATTAGCGAAGAGGAATTACAGCGCGCGGTACAGCTCGAAGCCAAAGTGATCGGCATTAACAACCGCGATCTGCGCGATCTGTCTATCGATCTGGATCGCACCCGCACTCTGGCTCCTAAAGTGCCACATGGCGTGACGGTGATCAGCGAGTCCGGCATCAACAACTATCGCCAGATCCGCGAACTCAGCCGCTATGCCAACGGTTTTCTGATCGGCAGCGCGTTGATGTCGGAAACCAACCTGCGCAGCGCGGTACGCCGCGTGATCCTGGGCGACAACAAAGTCTGCGGCCTAACCCGGCCGCAAGATGCCGCAGCCGCTTATCAGGCAGGTGCCAACTACGGCGGTCTGATCTTCGTTGGCCGTTCCCCGCGTAACGTGGACATTGCCCGCGCCAGGGAAGTGATCGCCGGAGCACCGTTGAAATACGTGGGCGTTTTCTGTGATGCGCCGATCGCTACGGTCGCGCAAACTGCCGAGCGCCTTTGTCTGCATGCGGTGCAACTGCACGGCGCGGAAGACCAGGCTTATATCAACGCCCTGCGTGCCGAGCTGCCAGCCACCTGTCAGATCTGGAAAGCCTTGAGCGTGAAGGACAACCTGCCCGCTCGCGATCTGCAACAGGTCGATCGTTACCTGCTGGATAATGGTGCTGGCGGTACCGGAGTTCGCTTTGACTGGTCGGTGTTGCAGGGGCAAACGCTGGACAACGTGATGCTGGCAGGAGGCCTGAGTGCGGACAACTGCGTAGATGCGGCCCAACTGGGCTGCGCGGGCCTCGATTTCAACTCTGGCGTAGAGAGCCAACCCGGCATCAAAGATGCCGAGCGTCTGGCGGCGGTGTTCCAAACCCTGCGCGCCTACTGATTGCGAACCTCATTTAACGGATAATAACGGGAAAAATAATGACGCTGCTTAACCCTTACTTCGGCGAATTTGGCGGTCAGTACGTGCCGCAAATTTTGATGCCAGCCCTGAAACAACTGGAAGAGGCCTTCGTCAGCGCCCAGCGTGACCCTGAGTTCCAGGCAGAGTTTATCGATCTGCTGAAAAACTACGCGGGCCGCCCAACGGCACTGACGCTGTGCAAAAACCTGACTGCCGGTAGTAAAACCAAACTCTACCTGAAGCGTGAAGATCTGCTGCACGGCGGTGCCCATAAGACCAACCAGGTATTGGGCCAGGCACTGCTTGCCAAACGCATGGGCAAGACCGAGATCATCGCGGAAACCGGCGCTGGCCAACACGGTGTGGCCTCTGCGCTGGCCTGCGCCCTGCTCGGTCTGAAGTGCCGTATCTACATGGGCGCCAAGGACATCGAACGCCAGTCACCGAACGTATTCCGTATGCGTCTGATGGGCGCAGAAGTGATCCCGGTGCACAGCGGCTCTTCCACGCTGAAAGATGCCTGTAACGAAGCCCTGCGCGACTGGTCTGGCTCTTACGAGAAGGCCCACTACATGCTAGGCACTGCCGCAGGCCCACACCCGTTCCCGACCATCGTGCGTGAATTCCAACGCATGATCGGCGAAGAAACCAAAGCTCAGGTGCTGGAGCGTGAAGGCCGTCTGCCGGATGCCGTATTGGCCTGCGTTGGCGGTGGTTCCAACGCCATCGGCATGTTTGCCGACTTTATCGATGATGTCAGCGTTGGTCTGATCGGCGTTGAACCCGCCGGCCTGGGGATCGAAACCGGCCAGCATGGTGCACCGCTGAAACACGGCAAAGTGGGGATCTACTTCGGTATGAAATCACCGATGATGCAAACCTCTGAAGGCCAGATCGAGGAGTCTTACTCGATTTCCGCCGGTTTGGACTTCCCTTCCGTTGGCCCACAGCACGCCTATCTCAACAGCATCGGCCGCGCAGAATACGTGTCGATCACCGATGATGAAGCACTGGAGGCTTTCAAGGAGCTTTCCCGCCACGAAGGGATTATCCCGGCGTTAGAGTCTTCCCATGCCCTCGCACACGCGCTGAAAATGATCCGTGAAGAGCCGCAGAAAGAACAGATCCTGGTGGTTAACCTGTCCGGCCGCGGCGACAAAGACATATTTACCGTTCACGACATTCTGAAAGCACGGGGAGAAATCTGATGGAACGTTATCAGCAACTGTTCAAGCGGTTGGAAAATAATAAAGAAGGCGCTTTCGTGCCGTTTGTCACCCTCGGCGACCCAAACCCGACGCTATCGTTACAGATTATCGATACGCTGGTGGAGAACGGTGCAGATGCCTTGGAGTTGGGGATCCCCTTCTCGGATCCGTTGGCCGATGGCCCAACCATTCAAAGTGCAGCGCTGCGTGCTTTCGCTTCCGGCGTTACGCCAACGCACTGTTTTGAAATGCTGGCGGCGATCCGTCAGAAACACCCTGATATTCCGATTGGCCTGCTGATGTACGCCAACCTGGTGTTCCACGGCGGCATTGACGCATTTTATCAGCGCTGCGCGCAAGCCGGTGTAGATTCGGTGTTGATCGCGGACGTACCTTTCGAAGAGTCCGCGCCTTTCCGCGCGGCGGCAACTCGCCACGGTATTGCGCCAATCTATATTTGCCCGCCAAATGCGGATGAAGATTTACTGCGTGAAATCTCGTCCCACGGCAGGGGTTACACTTACCTGCTGTCACGCGCCGGAGTAACCGGAACGGAAAGCCGGGCGCAGTTACCGCTGCACCATCTGGTCAATAAGCTGCGCGAATATCATGCGGCACCGCCGCTGCAAGGCTTTGGTATCTCTGAACCTTCACAGGTCAAGGATGCGTTGCAAGCCGGAGCAGCCGGGGCAATTTCTGGCTCGGCAATTGTTAAAATCATCGAACAGAATCAGGCACAACCGGCAGAAATGCTGGCCAAACTTGGCAAGTTTGTACGTGAAATGAAAGCCGCTACCCGCGTTTAATCTCCCCGCCCTCAACCACCGGATACTACGAAAGTATCCGGTGATAACACTTTGTTTACCCTCAATCTTGCCAAAGATATTTTCGCAAACAATTTGAACAAACCAGCAACCTGCCCCACAATCATATTTGCCGCTAAATATTCAGTGGTTCAGTGCATACGATTTCGTTAGCTGATTGAAATCAGCCTTTAATTTCAACAATAACATATGCAAGGAGAGTCATTTATGAAGCTATTTAAAACCCTTTCGGCGCTGTGCATGGCGGCTATTTTGGCTATGGCAGTTTCTGCCTGTGCTCCAACGGCAAAATCAGAAGGGACTGGCGGCTATATTGACGATACGGTCGTCACTACCAAAGTGAAGTCAGCACTGCTGGCGGATAAAACCATCAAATCCACCGAGATTAGCGTTGAAACCTTTAAGGGCCGGGTACAGTTGAGCGGTTTTGTCAGCTCCAGTGCCGATGCTAACCGTGCCATTCAGGTCACACGCGGCGTGGCAGGAGTTAAATCCGTCGAAAACGATATGCGCATTAAATAACTGAAGAGGGAGGCGCCGAACAGCGCCTCCTTTATTGCTGGCTTAGAAGCGGTAACCCGCACCAAACATAAACACCCACGGATCCAGACGCGTATCAATGCTCTGATGTTGATCACCCGCATCAAAGCGCACCTTGGTCTCGATATTCATCCACCAGACCGACATATTCAGCATCCAGTGCTCATCCAGGTTGTAATCCAGACCTGCCTGCCCGGCAACACCCCAGGAATTTTTCAGATCCAGATTGCTTAAACCCGCATCCTTGCCGTTGTCGTTGAATTTCTCGTCGAAGAACATGGTGTAGTTCACACCAATACCCAGGTATGGACGCAGCTTGTCCTGCTTTTCGCCAAAGTAGTACTGCGCCATCAGCGTTGGTGGCAGTTGACGAACGGTTGCAATATCCCCGTTGACCGCTGGGCCACCCAGAGAAACTTTATGGCGGAACGGCGTTGCAGCCAGTAATTCGACGCCGATATTGTCCGTCACCATATAGCCAAAAGTCAGACCCAACTGGGTGTTGTTATTGGCGTTGAAAGATCCTTGGCCTAAAACGTTGTCCGAACCTGCATTGGGACGAACAGTTGCAGTCCCTGCACGGAACAGGAAATCACCCGCTTGATGCGCGCTTGCTACCATAGGAGCCATCAGAGCCCCTAACACCACCAGAGTTGTCTTTTTCATTATCCATTCCATTTGTGTGGTTTACAGTCCCGATGAATATACCTATTAACAGGTATTTATGATCCCATCGAGATCACATCTTAAGTGTAAAAATTTAAATTCCCACCAAAAACAAAGCCACCTAAGGTGTTAATAAATCGATAATTGATCTGAATCAATAAACACCTTTTGTTGCAAATTTTATGCATGTTTACATTTCTGTTACCAAAAAAAGTTGCTAAAAAAAATGCCTCTGCGTAATTTCATCATTCCTGTTGGTTTTGGTTGGGCCGGTAAGGAGTCGGTGGCAATCAAGATGAGCGAAATTCAAAATCCCTGCACCAGCTGCGGCGCCTGCTGCGGTTATTTCCGAGTATCATTTTATTGGGCCGAAGCGGAAGATGGCGGCGGCGTGGTACCTATATCCTTAACTGAACCCTTGAGCCCCTTTCTGCGCTGCATGCAGGGGACCAACAGCAAGTCCCCGCGCTGCACCTCGCTGGTGGGTGAGATTGGTCAGGCGGTGTCCTGTTCGATCTACCCCAATCGCCCTAGCCCCTGCCGCGAATTCGATCAATCCGGGGAAAACGGCCTGCGCAATGAGGCCTGCGATCGGGCCCGTGAGCGCTACGGCCTGCCGCCCTTGCCGGTTCCCCTGCCATTATCATTGTCAGAGACCATAATCGCCCAAGAAATCAGCACAGTGCCATTCGCGGGGTGCCACAGCGGCGCGGAACAGGGTACAATCGCCCACTGATTTAACTACGTTCCCGACGCCAAGGAGTCTGCATGCCAAGCATGCCAATTACGGCCAACACGTTGTACCGTGACAGTTTTAACTTTTTCCGTAATCAGGTTGCCAGCATTGTGCTGTTGGCACTGCTGACCGCATTCATTTCTGTGCTGCTTAATCAGGCGTTTAGCCCCGATATCGAGCAGTTGAAGATCCTGACCGCGACGGAAAGTGATTTGGCCTCCAACGCCGGTGCCGGCATGGGGATCCAGGAAATTATTCAGCAAATGACGCCTGAACAGCAGATGGTGCTGTTGAAAGTGTCCGCCGCCGCCACGATTTCCGCTTTAGTGGGTAACGTGCTGCTGGTGGGGGGCATGTTGACGCTGATCCGCCTGGTTTCCGAAGGCCAGCGTACCAGTGCACTGCGGGCTATCGGGATATCTGCCCCGCTATTGCCGCGTCTACTGTTGCTGTTGTTTGTCTGCACCTTGCTGACTCAGCTTGGCCTGACGCTGTTCGTCGTGCCCGGGGTAATCATGGCGATCTCGTTCTCGTTGGCCCCGGTGATTTCTGTGGCCGATGGGAAAGGCATGTTTGCCTCACTGAAGCTGAGCTGCAAGCTGGCCTTTGCCAACGCGCGGGTGATCGTACCGGCGATGATGCTGTGGTTGGCGGCCAAGCTACTGGTGCTGTTTATGGTCAGTCATTTGTCTGTCTTGACGCCACACGTTGCCAGCATAGTGCTGACGGCTTTAAGCAATCTGGTTTCTGCCCTACTGCTGATTTATCTGTTCCGGCTGTATATGCTACTGCGGGACACTGCGCCTGCTTCTGGCGTGTCCTTGGATAAAAGATAAACCGGGTCAGTTGACGTTTAAGGGCACGCTTTTAGCGTGCCCTTTTTATTTACTGTGCCGTACCCGGTTCGGCCTGTTCCTTACTTTGTATCAGCTTGAGTGCCAGATAAAGGTCGGGCACCAGGATCAGATCCTTATCACGCCCCACCTGATTGATACGGAACCAGCGTGTTAACTCGGTGCGCCGTCCGGCCAGCACCAGCTTTACGTTACGCTGTAACAAATCACGTTTTAGCTCATCGATGGCCGCCAGCACGCTGATATCTGCATGGGTAAAGCTGGCCACCGCATCAACCACCACCCAACGCGGCTGGAACGGCGTACTGTCGACCAGATTGAGGATGCGCCGTTTGAAGTAGGCCACGTTAAAATAGGTCAGCGGGGAGTTAAAGCGGTACATCATCACGCCCTGCACCGCCTTCACCCCGTTGTTGTTGCCCATTGAGTGGATCATGCCTTCCTCATTGACCCCCAGCAATTGCTCCGTAGGGCGGAACACGGTGCGGAGAAACTGCATCAGGCCAAGCAATACCGCCAAGCCAATGCCGCTGATCACCCCCACCAGCAGCACGCTGACGAAGGTGAAAGCCGCCAGCCTGAACGCCTGGGCATTGCGCTTGCGCAGGATCCAGATGCCGCGAATGTCGATCAACGACCAGGCGGCGTACATCAGCACCACACCTAATCCGGCCACCGGAATAAATTGCAGCGGCGAAGTCAGGAACAGCAGCACAATGCCAATGACAATGGCGGCAATAATTGATACCAGCTGGCTCTTGCCGCCATTGGCATCGTTTACCGCCGTACGCGAATCGGCCCCGCTGATGGCAAACCCTTGCGACAGCGCGGAAACAATGTTTACCAGCCCCAGCGCACGGAACTCCGCATCAGCATTAACCTCGTAGCCATTTTTCGCCGCAAAGCTGCGCGCCGTGAGCATCATGCTGACAAAGCTGACCACCGCCAGGTTGAGCGCCGGTATCACCATGTCACGCAGTAAGCCCGGCTGAAAATCCGGCCACTGGACGATAGGCAGCATGCCGCTGAAGCCCCCTACGGTAATAATACCGTGCTGCTGCAAATTACCCGCCCAGGTGATAAAGGCGACCAACACGATGGCAAACAACGGCGCAGGCCAGTTAGGCCGCAACTTTTTAACCCCCACCAGCATCGTCAGCGTAAGCAATGAAATGCCCATCGTCGGCCAATCGCTGTGCAGAATGTTGCCGGGCAAGGCATAAATACGCTCAATCAGCTGCGCCGGTGGCGTACCGAACCCCAGCACTTTACCGATCTGATCGACGATGATGGTGACCGCCACGCCGTTCAGCAATCCGCTGAGGATCGGGCGCGAAAGCAGGTCTGCCAAGGCCCCGAGCCGGAAGCGGCTGGCCAGCAAACACCACCCCCCCGTCATGGCGGTCATCATGATGGTGAGCTGCCAGTGCAGCTCCATACTTCCTGCGGCAAGCGGA
This sequence comes from Serratia sp. ASV30, assembly GCF_016428815.1. Classification (NCBI taxonomy): domain Bacteria; kingdom Pseudomonadati; phylum Pseudomonadota; class Gammaproteobacteria; order Enterobacterales; family Yersiniaceae; genus Serratia; species Serratia sp. ASV30. Next base: position 76,692 of record NZ_JAELTL010000006.1, read on the forward strand.
GTCACCACGGCAGCAATCACCGCACAGGTTGCCGCATCCGGCCCGACAATCAACTGCCGCGACGAGCCAAAAATGGCATAGGCGATCATCGGTAAAATACAGGAGTAAAGCCCGACCACCGGGCTGACACCGGCCAATTCGGCATAGGCAATCGCTACCGGTAAAGCTACCGCTGCGACCGATAACCCCGCACGAATATCCGGTTTCAACCAACTGCGTTCATATCCTAACAAATGCGTCAAACCGGGCGTCCACGCCCGCAGAGACTTCCACTGCATAGCTATTTTCCATGGTAAATTATGCGGCTATTATTATGCTTAATATGCGTCGTACACCCTGCGCTTGCAAATAACCGACGGTAACAATCGTAAGTTTATGCAAATTCTGGTGTTTACAGCAGCAATCTAGCGGACGAACACCGATAATCTGCCCTTTAGTGCGATACACAGAACGGGCCAATTCCGGTATAGTCGCCCGATGAACCTTTGATGGATTGATTTATGAAGCAGTTTCTTGATTTTCTACCCCTGATTGTCTTTTTTGCCTTTTATAAGCTTTACGATATCTACGTCGCCTCGGGTGCCTTGATCGTCGCCACCGCCCTGGCACTGGTCTTTACCTGGCTGAAATATCGCAAGGTAGAGAAGATGACGCTGATCACCTTTGCCATGGTCGCCGTATTCGGCACCTTGACCCTGGTGTTTCACAACGACCTGTTTATCAAATGGAAGGTCACGGTCATCTACACCCTGTTTGCCCTGGCGCTGCTGATCAGCCAGCTGATACTGAAAAAGCCGCTGATCCAACGCATGCTCGGTAAAGAGCTGACCCTGCCGGACAGCGTCTGGAACCACCTTAACATTGCCTGGGCCCTGTTCTTCCTGGCCTGCGGCTTGGCCAATATCTATGTGGCATTCTGGATGCCGCAGGACGTTTGGGTTAACTTCAAGGTATTTGGCCTGACCGTGCTGACGCTGGTCTTCACCCTGTTGAGCGGGATCTATATTTACCGTCATATGCCTGAAGAGCAGAAGAAATAATGGCCGAACAACGACCTTTGCCTAGCGGTGAGCTGGTGCTGCGTACGCTGGCCATGCCGGCAGATACCAATGCCAACGGTGATATCTTTGGCGGCTGGCTGATGTCGCAAATGGACATCGGCGGCGCGATCCTGGCCAAAGAGATAGCCGAAGGGCGCGTGGTAACCGTGCGGGTAGACGGCATGACCTTTCTCAAACCGGTCGCTGTAGGTGACGTGGTGTGCTGCTATGCCAACTGTATCCGCAGTGGCCGCAGCTCGATTACCATCAATGTGGAAGTTTGGGTCAAGAAAGTGTCTTCTGCCCCAATCGGCCAGCGCTACCGTGCCACGGAAGCGGTCTTTACCTATGTAGCGGTAGATGACGGCGGTAGCCCTCGTGCCCTGCCAGACGGCAAGATGAACTTCCGCGTTGGCGAGTAAGCCTACGCCAGATAGCAAAAAGGTCGCAAACGCGACCTTTTTTATTGCTTACTCGACCGTTGAACCTTCCATTTTGAAGACGATGGTCTTCGTCAGGTTCTGCGCAGTTTTGGCTTCATAGCGCCATTTACGCATTGCCTGCTTCACCTCACGCTCGAACATATTACGTGGTTCCGCAGACAGAATACGCACGTTAGTCACACGCCCGTCACTATCGACATCGAACTGAACCTTGACCTTGCCTTCAATCTGCAACGCCTGGGCGCGCGGTGGATACATCGGTTTGCCGATGCTCAGAGCTTTCGGCCCCAACTCACGGGAAGTCCCCGGCGCGGGTGCTGATGGTGCTTGTTTAACCGGTGCCTTATCGATCGGCTTGGCTTCGGATTGATTGTCGAACGGCGAAGGTTCACGCGGTTCGGTCTTCTTCACTTCACGCTTGACCGGCTTCTCTACCTTCGGCTTCGGTTTTGGCTTCGGCTTGGGTTTCTCCGGCTCCGGTTTAGGAATGGCTACCGGTACTGGCGGTGGCGGCTCGGGCTCCGGGATCGGTTCTGGTTCTGGCTCAGGTTCTACCTGCGGCTCCGGTTCCGCCGCAGCCGGCGGTGGCGGTTCTGCCAACGCGGTCATATTCACCATCATGACGCTGATAGGGGCATCTTCCTGCTTAGGCAGCTCCAACACTTCGTTGACGGAAGCGTAGAGCAAGGCGGCCACCAGGGCACTGTGCAAACCAACGGAGAGGACAATTGGCACGGAAATTCGGCGAATAAGGAACATTTTGTTTAGCGGCATAATGATTCTGTTTCCTCTGGTGCGCCAAGTTTAAATGCAAATAGCAATCATATTCAATAACGAAAGACAAACTATCGCTTTAATCGGCATCATTAGGCGCTAAAACCAGCAAACTCATAGGGATATTAACGTTTAATTAGCCTTTTATTGAGCTTTTCATACGGATTGTTAACCACTATGTCCCCTCACTCGTCATTAGCAGCACACGCCGTTATCCTCAGCACGGTAATGAATTTTTATCTGGATTGGCATTCCCTTGTCACAGGTTTTGCGCTACTTTGTGATTACCGTTGTATGGCAATGATTTTAAAGGTGAAATATGCTTTATCTGATCTACGCACAAGACGTACCTGGCACGCTGGAACAGCGCATGGCCGTTCGCCCCACCCATCTGGCTCGCCTGCAAGCGCTGCGTGATGAAGGCCGGTTGGTGGTCGCTGGCCCTAACCCGGCTATCGATAGCAACGATCCAGGCCAGGCTGGATTTACCGGTTCTACCGTGATCGCCGAGTTCCCTTCGCTGGAGGCGGCAAAATCCTGGGCATCACAAGACCCGTACGTAGACGCTGGCGTATACGGCGAAGTCACGGTGAAACCGTTCAAGCAGGTATTTTAAGCAAAAAAAAGCCAGCACGGAGGTGGCTGGCTAAAAGTGGGTTCTTCGAGGTAATATCTTTATTCGCTAAACATACTCGCCAAGCGGAGCGATCGCCATCTATCAGTGTGATAGGTCAACCATTGCGAGCCGTATCGGTAAGAACCCACTTTTGTAGATCGGCAAACATCGCCTCCCATTCCTGCTGAGTAATATCCATGAAGCCGAAGAAGCGCAGCATGAAGGCTCCCTCGGTAGCCAAGAAGGCCAGGCGCGCCTTTCTCCCCGCTTCGGTGGTCAGATCCAAACCTGCTATGCGGCTGCGATACCATTCTCGCGTACTGTCCAGATGTTCTGGCGTCTGAATTAACGTCGCCATCAACCCGGCTGCCTTGGCGCTGGAAGCCTGATCCGAACTACGGGTAGCCTGCATATGCGCCTGGACGATGGTTAACGGGTCCGGATCGCTGCCCGCGATATCGTCAAAAACCTGCTCATAAACCTTGCCCCAACGGTCAAACATCGCATCGATAAGCGCATCTTTGCTACCAAAGCAATATTGCACTCCCCCCTTGGAGATCCCCATGGCTTTAGCCACCGAATCGATGGTTAACCCTGCTGCACCTTGGGTCGCCACAATCTCTTCTGCGGTATCCAACACCTTGTCACGATCGATACTCCGTTGACGCCCCATTGAGAAAGCCCCTTTTCAATACGTACGTATGGATTTATATTATAGCAGTATACCACCGGTGCTACTGGGTGGTTACCGTAAGGTGACGCAGCCGCGTCATCGGTTACTAGGATACTCTTTATGCACGCCCAAAACCGCTGGCTGATCCTGGCAATGATCTCCAGTGCGCTATTTTTAATCATTACTGATATGACGGTGCTTTACACCGCGTTGCCGCGCCTGACCCAGGCATTGGATGCCACAGCTTCGCAAAAACTGTGGATCGTTAACGCCTACCCGTTGGTGGTTGCTGGCCTGCTGCCCGGAGCTGGCATGTTAAGCGACCGTCTTGGCCACAAGAAAATGTTTATCGCCGGTTTGCCGGTCTTTGCCTTGGCCTCACTGTGCGCCGCGTTCTCCCCCAGTGCCGAGCTGCTGATTGCGTCACGGGCTTTCCTGGCCATCGGGGCCGCGATGATGATGCCTGCCACGCTATCCATCGTGCGCCACGTCTTTACCGATGAGCGTGAGCGTGCGCTGGCAATTGGCATCTGGGCCGCAGTGGCCTCCGGTGCCGCCGCGCTTGGCCCGGTGGTAGGCGGCGTTCTGCTGTCCTATTTCTGGTGGGGCTCGGTATTTCTGATCAACGTGCCGGTGGTGATGCTGGTCCTGCCGCTGGCGGTCTATCTGATCCCTCGTTGCGGTGGAGACAGCCAACGCCCCTGCGACTTTATTAGCTCGCTACAGATCATGTTCGGCCTGGTGGCGTCGATCTATGCGCTGAAAGAGCTGAGCAAACCCGCGTTCTCCCTGAGTGACTTCGCCATTGCGGCGGCGCTCGGTACGCTGTTCCTGACCCTGTTTGTCCGCCGTCAGCAACGGACGCAATACCCCATGATCGATTTCTCACTGTTCCGTAATCGCCTGTTTGCCAGCGGTGTCGGTGTAGCGATCGTTTCAATGATCGCGCTGATCGGGGTCGAACTGGTGTTAAGCCAACGGTTACAGTTGGTGCTAGGCATGACGCCGCTGCTGGCCGCGTTGTTTATTTTACCCATTCCGGTAGCCTCTGCTCTGGCTGGCCCGTTGGCCGGGGCCTTGCTACCGCGTTACGGCGAACGCTCCATGTTGGTAGGCGGCTTTATTCTCACCGCCTTAGGCATTGCGGGTGTCGCCCTGTGGTATCAAGGCAACGTCATTATGCAGTTGGTCTGCCTGTTTGTGGTGGGCTTTGGCCTCGGCGGTGCCATCACCGCTGCCTCAACGGCCATTATGCTCAATGCCCCCGAAGACAAGGCGGGCATGGTCGCCGCCATTGAAGATGTCTCGTGGGAGTTGGGTGGCGTGTTAGGCGTCACGCTACTGGGCGGGTTGATGACGGCGGTCTATAGCCACAGCCTGGTATTGCCTGCCAATCTGCCCGTAGGCGATCTCGCTTATGACAGCATTGATGAGGCATTACGGTTAGCCGGAAACATGGGGGCGGATAGCGCAGAAAGGCTGACCCAGCTGGCTAGAGGTGCCTTTGATCAGGCCTTTATTGCCGTACTGATCGCGGCAGCGCTGCTGACTACCCTGAGTGCCGGGGTATTAAAGTTTGCTTTGCGCAAAAAGTCACCGCATTATTTTAATCGCTAACGTTAAGTGGGCGCTGTATGCAGCGCCCACTCAAGCCGGTTGAGGAATATCGGTTGTCTTCTTATACTTTTGTGGCTTGCTCAAGTAACAACGCTGCGGCTTGAAAGACGACGGGTAAATTGGTTTGAGCGATTGAATTGATGCTTAGTAGCAACTTTAACCTTATGATAGATCCGGTTAACCTGTTTTGTATGGATATCAATCTAGATAATCGAAACAAATAATCAGGAGAAGATTATTATGGCAACGGCAAAGAAAGCGACCAAGACTCATATCGGCCTGGACACCAAACAATCAGCAAAACTCTCTGAAGCACTGAACGCCCTACTGGCTAACTACCAGGTGCTGTACATGAACGTGCGCGGTTACCATTGGAATATTTCCGGCCCGCACTTCTTTGAACTGCACGTCAAGTTTGAAGAAACCTACAATGACCTGCTGACCAAGGTGGATGAGCTGGCAGAGCGTATTCTGACTCTGGGTTCACAGCCTCGCCACGCCTTCAGTGACTATCTGAAAACGGCGGATATCAAGGAAGACACCAATGTGACCGACGATAAAGGCACCCTGCGCGGCTTGCTGGAAGGTTACGCCATTTTGTTGCAACAACAGCGCGAACTACTGACGCTGGCCGCAGAGGCCGGTGACGAAGGTACCTCTTCACTGATGAGCGATTACATCAAAGAGCAGGAAAAACAGGTGTGGATGTTGAACGCCTATCTGGGTAAATAATCCAGGTCCAGCAAATAGCAGAACAGCCCGTTACGGGCTGTTCTTTTTTTTACCACTCATAAGCCACAACGAACAATAAGGCTCTGCGATGTTGATCGTCTAAACGACGGCGAACACGAATGATATGCCGATTGCTGCACGACTGGCGCTCCAGCCAACGGTGCCTGCGCCGCTGGCTCTGCCGTAACATCCTCCAGCGGCCCACTTCATTTCTACTGCGTCTCATTTTACGTTACCCATCAATGCCAACCGCCGGCATTATAGCCCTTTCAACGCGCGATCCAAGTCGAGCGTTGACCACCGTCACCCTCCCACAGACGACAAAAAGTATGGTTTTTATTTTCAGCAAGTCCCTTTAGTCAATCATTTTTATGTAACTTAACTACCGAGAAAAGGTTTCACCTTTGTTGTTCTGTGCGTACACTCATTATTGGTGGCTTACGAACGGAAATTTTTGCCTTTATGACAACCTTTTATACCGTAATTAGTTGGCTCTTGGTGTTTGGCTACTGGCTGCTTATCGCCGGGGTCACATTGCGTATTCTGATGAAACGACGCACGGTGCCTTCGGCCATGGCCTGGCTGCTGGTGATCTATATTCTGCCATTGGTCGGTATCGTTGCTTATTTATCCTTTGGCGAACTGCACTTGGGCAAGCGCCGCGCAGAGAGAGCCAAGGCCATGTGGCCTTCAACCGCTCGCTGGTTGAATGAGCTTAAAGGAAGCAGCCGGATTTTTGCTACCGAATATAGTGAAGTGGCCCGCCCGCTGTTCCAGCTTTGCCACCACCGCCAAGGTATTGATGGCGTCAAAGGCAATCAGCTACAGCTGCTGACGACCACCGATTCAACGATGAATGCCCTGGTGCGGGATATCGAGCTGGCACGTCATAATATCGAGATGGTGTTTTACATCTGGCAACCCGGTGGGCTGGTCGATCAGGTTGCCGAATCATTGATGGCCGCCGCACGCCGTGGCGTACATTGCCGTTTGATGCTGGACTCGGCTGGCAGCGTACAGTTCTTCCGCAGCCCTTATCCCAGCATGATGCGTAACGCCGGTATCGAAGTGGTTGAGTCACTCAAGGTTAACCTGTTCCGCGTATTCCTGCGGCGTATGGACCTGAGACAACATCGCAAAGTGGTGCTGATCGACAATTACATCGCCTACACCGGCAGTATGAATATGGTCGATCCACGCTTCTTCAAGCAGGATGCCGGGGTTGGTCAATGGATCGACCTGATGGCACGTATGGAAGGCCCGGTGGCAACCACGATGGGTATCGTTTACGCCTGTGACTGGGAGATCGAAACCGGCAAGCGCATTCTACCACCGCCGCCAGACGTGAATATCATGCCGTTTGAACAGGAAAGCGGCCACACCATCCAGGTTATTGCCTCCGGCCCGGGCTTCCCGGAAGAGATGATCCATCAGGCGCTGTTGACGGCGGTCTATTCTGCGCGTGAACAGTTGATCATGACCACTCCCTACCTGGTGCCAAGCGACGATCTGCTGCACGCCATCTGCACGGCAGCGCTGCGTGGCGTTGACGTCAGCATTATCGTCCCACGCAACAACGACTCAATGATGGTGCGCTGGGCCAGCCGAGCCTTCTTCTCAGAACTGCTGGAAGCGGGCGTGAAGATTTATCAGTTTGAAGGCGGGTTGTTGCACACCAAGAGCGTGTTGGTCGATGGCCAGCTCAGCCTGGTCGGCACGGTCAATCTGGATATGCGCAGCCTGTGGCTGAACTTTGAGATCACCCTGGTGATTGACGACAGCGGTTTTGGTGCCGATCTGGCCTGCGTGCAAGATGATTACATCGCCCGCTCGCAGCTGTTGGACGCCAAGCAATGGTTGAAGCGCCCTTACTGGCACCGCCTGGTCGAACGCCTGTTTTACTTTTTCAGCCCGTTGCTGTAAAAGCGGCAACGAGCATGGTTTAATAACCTCAAATCATTTGTTATCAGGATTTTTATATGGACTTGAATAATCGCCTTACCGAAGATGAAACGCTGGAACAAGCCTACGACATCTTCCTGGAGTTGGCCGGCGACAATCTGGATCCCGCGGATATTCTGCTGTTCAATTTACAGTTTGAAGAGCGCGGCGGTGCCGAGCTGTACGATCCGGCAGAGGACTGGCAGGAGCACGTGGATTACGATCTGAATCCGGACTTTTTTGCCGAGGTCGTTATCGGCCTGGCGGACAGCGATGGCGAGCCTATCAACGATGTCTTTGCCCGCGTGCTGATCTGCCGCGAGAAAGATAACAAGCTGTGCCACATTTTGTGGAAAGAATAAGCCGGTTAACGGTATAAAAAAACCTGCCAAATGGCAGGTTTTTTATTATTAATCAACCCATTACAACGGATCAACTTTCAGGCACGATACCGCATGACGGAAGCTGCCTTCCAGCAATGGACGCGTTTTAGCGCATTCCGGTCCGGCAATCGGGCAACGGGTGCGGAATACACAGCCCGAAGGTGGATTGATTGGCGATGGCAGTTCCCCTTCCAGCAGTTGGATCTGCTTTTCCTTCTCCTTGTCAGGATCCGGCACCGGAACCGCCGACATCAGCGCCTTGGTATAGGGGTGCTGCGGGTTATGATAGACTTCATCATAGGTGCCCAGCTCCACCGCATGGCCTAAATACATCACCAGCACCCGATCGGAAATGTGTTTAACCACCGCCAGATCGTGAGCGATAAAGATTAGCGATAACCCCATCTCGCGCTGCAATTGCTGCAACAGATTCACCACCTGCGCCTGAATAGACACGTCCAAGGCGGAGACCGGCTCATCACAAATCACCAGTTTCGGTTCCAGGATCAAGGCGCGGGCGATGCCAATACGCTGGCACTGGCCGCCGGAGAATTCATGCGGATAACGGTTGATCAGGTTCGGCAACAGGCCCACCTTCAACATCATCGCTTTAACTTTATCCTTCACTTCCTGACGCGGCATTTTCGGATTATAGGTACGCAGCGGTTCGGCAATGATCTCACCGATAGTCATACGCGGGTTCAGCGAGGCCAGCGGATCCTGGAAAATCATCTGAATATCGCTACGCGTCTTGCGCCAATCGGCATCGTTCATGCCCAGCAGATCTTTGCCCAACCAGGCAACGCGGCCACTGGTCGCCTTCACCAGGCCGATAATTGCCCGTGCGAAGGTGGATTTACCGCAGCCTGACTCCCCTACCACCCCTAGCGTTTCGCCTTCGAACAGGCGCACAGTGACACCGTCCACCGCCTTCAGCGTTTTAGGTGCCTGCCAGAACCACTGCTTGTCATCATGAATATCAAAGTGAACTTTCAGGTCTGCGACTTCCAGCAGCACTCTTTTATCGGTTGCGGTCATACCAACGCCTCCACTGGCTTGAAACAGGCGCGCAGGCGCCCCTCACCAAACTGCTCCAATGGCGGAGCACTCGCGCACTGCTCCATCGCATACGGACAACGCGGTTGGAACGGACAGCCTTTTGGCAAACGCAGCAGGTTCGGCGGATTACCAGGGATGGTCATCAACGCTTCACCTTCGGCATCCAGACGTGGCACCGCATTGAGCAGGCCGATGGAATACGGGTGGCTCGGATGATAAAACACATCGCGAGCGCTACCGTATTCCATGGTGCGGCCAGCGTACATCACCAAGACCTTGTTGCAGATCCCGGCAACAACGCCCAAATCATGGGTGATCATGATGATCGCCGTATTGAATTCACGCTTCAGTTCGTTTAGCAGCGTCATGATCTGTGCCTGCACGGTAACGTCTAGCGCCGTGGTTGGCTCATCGGCAATCAGCAGTTTTGGCCGACATAGCAACGCCATGGCGATCATCACGCGCTGGCGCATCCCGCCGGAAAACTCATGCGGATACATACGCATACGCTTACGGGCTTCCGGCATTTTGACCGCATCCAGCATGCGGACCGACTCTTCAAACGCCTCGCTTTTGCTCATTTTCTTATGCAGCATCAGCACTTCCATCAACTGCTCGCCAACCCGCATATAAGGGTTCAATGAGGTCATCGGGTCTTGGAAGATCATCGAGATCTCTTCGGCCCGCAGCTTGTTGAGCTGGCTTTCTGGCAGGTTGAGAATTTCACGTCCGTTGAATTTTGCCGAGCCACCGATGCGGCCATTGCTGGCCAGCAGGCCCATCAACGCAAATGCCGTCTGTGACTTGCCGGAACCCGACTCCCCAACGATACCCAAGGTTTCACCCGCGCGTAGATCGAAGTTGAGATCGTTCACCGCGGTGACATCGCCGTCTGGCGTACCGAACGTCACACGCAGATCTTTGACGTCCAGCAGCAGTCCGTTTTGTGGTTGAGAATTAATGCTCATGGTTGCACTCCTTAACGATCTTTCGGGTCGAGGGCATCACGCAGGCCATCGCCGATAAAGTTGAAACAAAACAGAGTGATAACCAGGAAACAGGCTGGGAACAGCAGCAACCACGGCGATACTTCCATCGAGTTGGCGCCATCGCTCAACAATGCGCCCCAACTGCTCAACGGCTCCTGAGTGCCTAGCCCCAGGAAGCTGAGGAAGGACTCAAACAGGATCATGCTCGGCACCAGCAGCGAGGCGTATACCACCACCACGCCCAGTACGTTCGGCACGATATGCCGCAGGACGATATTGCGAGTCGATACGCCGCACACCAGCGCCGCTTCGATAAACTCTTTACGTTTAAGGCTGAGCGTCTGCCCGCGCACGATACGTGCCATATCCAGCCACGACACCATGCCGATCGCCACAAAGATCAGCAGGATATTTTGCCCAAAGAAGGTCACCAGCAGGATCACAAAGAACATAAACGGGAAGGAGTTCAGGATCTCCAGCAAACGCATCATCACCGAGTCGATCTTGCCGCCCAGATAGCCAGACAGAGAACCGTACAAGGTGCCTAGTACCACAGCCACCAGCGCCGCAGCCACGCCCACCATCAGCGAGATGCGTCCACCAATGGCCACGCGCACCAGCAGGTCACGCCCTGAGGAGTCAGTACCGAAATAGTGCCCCGACTCCAGGTTAGGCGCGGCGGACATCATTGCCCAATCGGTGTCATCATAAGCAAACTGCGACAGCCAGGGGGCACAGATCACAAACAGGGTGATCAGCGCTAACACAAACAGGCTGGTCACCGCCGCACGGTTGTGCATAAAGCGGCGACGAGCATCCTGCCACAGACTGCGCCCTTCAACTTCCAGCTGTTCGCTGAAGTTTTCCAGAGCTTCGCTGTTCTTTTTCGTCAACATCTTGCGTGCTCCAGCTTAGTAACGGATTTTCGGATCGATCACGGCATACAGCACGTCAACGATCGCGTTAAACAGGATGGTCAAGCCGCCGACCAGAATGGTCAGGCTCAACACCAGCGAATAGTCACGGTTCAGTGCACCGTTAACGAACAACTGACCAATTCCTGGCAGGCCGTAGATGGTTTCAATTACCATCGAACCGGTGATAATCCCGACAAACGCGGGCCCCATATACGACAGCACCGGCAGCAGCGCAGGTTTTAATGCGTGGCGCAGAATGATACGGCGCATCGGCAAACCTTTGGCACGGGCGGTACGGATAAAGTTGGAGTGCAGCACTTCAATCATCGAGCCACGAGTGATACGGGCGATGCTGGCGATATAAGCCAAAGACAGTGCCACCATAGGCAGGATCATGAACTTCAGCGCCCCACCATTCCAGCCCCCACCGGGCAACCACTTCAAGGTGATGGCGAATATCAACACCAGTAAGGGGGCGACAACAAAGCTGGGGATCACCACACCGGTCATGGCGAACCCCATCACCGTATAGTCCCACTTGGTATTCTGCTTCAACGCAGCAATGACGCCAGCGCTCACTCCCAGCACCACCGCCAGTACAAATGCGGCGAAGCCCAGTTTGGCAGAGACCGGGAAAGATGCCTTGACCAGGTCATTGACCGAATAATCTTTGTATTTGAACGAAGGGCCGAAATCGCCTTTCGACAGTTGCACCAAATAATGCCCGTACTGTTTCCAGATCGGATCGTTAAGGTGATATTTGGCTTCAATGTTAGCCAATACTTCAGGTGGCAGCGCGCGCTCACCGGTAAATGGGCTACCGGGTGCAAGACGCATCATAAAGAACGAGATGGTGATGAGGATAAATAGTGTCGGGATCGCCTCTAACAAGCGACGAAAGATAAATTTAAGCATTGCCCTAACCCTGTGTTTGAGCCTGATAACGGCTTATAGTCTTAAAATAGGCTGGCGACCCGTGTCGCCAGCCCTGGCCGCATCAATGCTTGATGATGTACAGGTTTTTATCGTAAACGTTATCAAGTGGGTCTTTGCCGGAGTAACCCCCCACGTAAGGTTTCACCAGGCGAGCATTCACATAGTAATAAAGCGGAACGATAGCAGAGTCTTTATCCAGCTGAACTTCGGCTTTCTGATACAGGCCGGCACGCTCTTCTTTGGTTTTCGCCGTCAACACGTTAGCCATCAACTTGTCGAATTCTGCACTCTTATAGTGCGGAGTGTTACTGCTACTGTCCGACAACATCATGTTCAAGAAGGAGCTTGGTTCGTTGTAGTCGGCACACCAGCCAGCACGTGATACGTCATAGGTGCCCTGATGACGTGTATCCAGGAAGGTTTTCCACTCCTGGTTCACCAGCTTCACGTCCACACCCAGGTTTTTCTTCCAGATAGACGCGGCAGCAATGGCCAGTTTCTTATGCAGATCGGAAGTGTTGTACAGCAATGAGAAGGTCAGCGGTTTGCCTGGGCCATAACCGGCTTCGGCCAGCAGTTTTTTGGCTTCTTCATTACGCTTTTCCTGCGTCCAGCCAAACCACTCTGGCGGGGTCAACTTGGCACCGTCGGTGTAAGGAGGAGTAAAGCTGTAAGCTGGCAGGTCACCCTGGTTCTTCACCTTGTTGACGATAATGTCGCGATCCATCCCCAGCTTCAGCGCTTCACGAACGCGAGCATCGGTGAACGGTGCTTTTTGGTTGTTGATTTCGTAGTAATAAGTACACAGGTAAGGATCAACGTGCACTTCGTTCGGGATCTCTTTTTTCAGCTTCTGGAACAGTTCGATCGGCATGTTGTTATAGGTCATGTCGATTTCGCCGGTACGGTAGCGGTTGACGTCAGTGACTTCTGAAGCGATCGGCAGGAAGGTGACTTTATTAATGATAGTTTTGGCGTTATCCCAGTATTGCGGGTTACGTTCCAGCACGATACGTTCGTTAACCACCCAGTCTTTCAGCTTGTATGCGCCGTTGCTGACGTAGTTCTGTGGCAAGGTCCACTTTTCACCAAACTTCTCTACCGCTTCTTTATTCACCGGCTTCATGGCGTAGTGTGGGGTCATTTCTACCAGATACGGAACCGGCTCGGTCAGCGTCACCTGGAAGGTATGATCGTCGATGGCTTTCACGCCCAGCGTCGATTTGTCTTTTTTACCCGCGATGATGTCATCCACGTTTTCTACGTGGGCATATTGCAGATAGCTGGCATAAGGAGAGGCGGTTTTTGGATCAACCAAACGCTGCCAGCTATACACGAAATCTTGTGCCGTTACCGGCTCACCGTTCGACCATTTGGCGTCTTTACGCAGGTGGAAGGTCCACACTTTAAAATCTTTGTTGTCCCAGCTTTCTGCAGCCCCCGGCACCACTGAACCATCCAGGCTGTTATTTGCCAACCCTTCCATCAGATCGCGCGTCACGTTGTTTTCAGGCACGCCTTCGATCTTGTGCGGGTCTAGGGATTGTACTTCGGAACCGTTGTTCTTAACGATTTCCTGCTTGTCTGCCAGCTGTACGCCTGCTGGCACATCAGCCGCAAAAGCAGTTCCTGCCGCCGTAAAGCCTAGCGCCGCAATAATGCCTGCTGCCAGCAGGGACTTCTTAGTGATGTTGGTCATGTGTATAAACTCCAGTTTTTATTATCACAACTCCGTCGTGGGAGCTGCGTTGCCCGTTAACCGGGGGTTGCTATGGCTGGACGCCGTGGAACGAAACGGCGCTGCCTTTCCTGTGTATTACCGGCCGCTATCACCGCTGGTAACACCCTTCATTACTGCTTGATGATGTAAAAGTTTTTCAGATCGATATAGTCTTGCGGATCTTTGCCGGTGAAACCACCAACCGTAGGTTTGACCAGGCGCGCACTGACCCGATAATAAACCGGGACCAGTGCAGAATCTTTGTCCAGCAAGGTCTCGGCTTGTTGATAAATGGCACTGCGTGCAGCTGCGTCCGGCGCTTGCAGGGTGCTGGCCATCAGCGCATCGAACGCCGGGCTTTTATAGAAGAAGGTGTTATTGCTGCTGTTGGAAAGCAGCATATTCAGAAACGCGCTCGGTTCATTGTAATCCCCGCACCAGGTGGCACGGGCCACATCAAACTGCCCTTCATGACGGCTCTGTAGCGAGGTTTTCCACTCCTGATTTTGCAGTGTGACCTGTGCGCCGAGGTTCTTCTTCCACATTGAGGCGGCAGCAATGGCCTGCTGCTTATTTTGATCGGAGGTGTTGTACAACAGGGTAAATTTGAGCGGCTTCTCAGCGGTGAATCCCGCTTGAGAAAGCAGTTTCTTCGCTTCTTCGTTGCGTTTTTCCTGCGTCCACCCAGCCCACTCCGGCTGGCTGAAGTTGCCCCCCTCGGTAAAGGTTGGCGTAAAGCTGTAGGCGGGGATTTGGCCCTGGCCCATGATCTTGTTGGCAATAATGTCGCGATCCAGCGTCAATTTGACAGCCGCACGTACGCGCTCGTCGGTAAACGGCGCACGCTGATTGTTGATCTCATAATAGAAGGTGCACAGGTAAGGGTTAACGTGCAGCTGTTCTGGGATCTCGCGTTTCATTTTGGCATACAGATTCGGCGGGATGGCGCTATTGGTAATATCGATTTCACCGCTGCGGTAGCGGTTAATGTCGCTGACCTCGGAGGTCAACGGCAGGAACGTGGCCTGCTCGATCACCGTCTTGCTGTTATTCCAGTAGTTCGAACTGCGTACGAGCACGATACGTTCGTTGACGACCCACTCGGATAAGCGATATGCCCCGTTGCCCACGTAGTTCTGTGGCAGTGTCCACTTGTCGCCAAATTTCTCGACTACCGACTGTTTGACCGGCTTCATTGAGGTATGGGAAAGCATACTGACAAAATAGGGCACCGGCTCGCTGAGCGTCACCTTCAACGTTTTCTCATCAATGGCGCTGACACCAAGCGATTCAGGCGGTTTCTTACCGGCAAGAATAGCGTCAATATTTTCAATTCGTGCGTATTGCAGGTAGCTGGCATAAGGAGAGCCCGTTTTGGGATCCGCCAAGCGCTGCCAGCTGTAAACGAAATCCTGCGCAGTCACTGGGGAACCATCGCTCCATACCGCCCCTGGACGCAAGTGGAAGGTCCACGTCTGGTAATCGGTATTTTCCCAGTTTTCCGCCACCGCAGGGGCCAGATGGCCATTGGCATCGGTGCTGACCAACCCTTCCAGCAGGTTGAGGATAATATTGCTTTCAGGCGTTCCTTCGACCTTATGCGGATCCAACGAAGCGACTTCTGAACCGTTGTTGATCACCATGCGCTGCAGTGGTGCCAATTGCACACCGGCCGGAACCTCAACGGCCTGCAGGTTTTGGCTGGCGATCATCCCCAACACGGCGGCGATGATAACGGCCAACGGTTGATGCTTCGTGGTTTGCGGCATAGTACAGGCTCCTTTTCACTGCTAAGCAATAATGGTGAAATAGTTATCAAGCAGGCTAAATAAACAGATACCAGCAAAAATCATTCCTATCTGGCACGCCAAAGATAAGATTTTTCCGTCTGACAAGTTGCTCGGAAATTAGCAGAAGCAAAAATTCATAGCCAATAATTTTTACAGAAATGTTAAGCATTTCTCTTTTATTATCCCATAGCCCTACAGACACCTAGCCTTCCCACTTGCCCAGAGAGAGATTAATGCCATGATTTTATTAGATAAATAACAGCTTCACTTTTAACCTTTTCTTCTCAGATGAAAAAAACCACTCAAAAGAAACATTCAGTTAACAAAATCGCCGTTCAGAGAATAAACACCTGCCTATGCGTGGTTAATCACTAATAACACCTGTGTGAAACGGAGACAAGCCCTACAGAATGATGTGATTAAATTAACAACAGTTTTACCCATAGGGAGACAAAAACCCCCGCCACGGGGATTATAAAAGTGGAGAAAATAACATCTTGGTGCTTTATCAACCGATAAAGTGAGATTTGTGCCACAGGATTGGGCAATAGAATGAAAAGTAGGCAGGTTGTGCACTTTAATAATGCATTGGCTGAGATAATTTGAAAAATTAAAAATAACTTAAGCCGCAAACAAGATTATCCGCGGCTTTATTAAGGTTATAACAGCCCTGGGAAAATGGCTTTAATCCCGGTGACAATAAATTCGATCCCCAGCGCCATCAACAACAGCCCCATGATACGGGTAATGACGTTGATGCCGGTTTGCCCCAGTAGACGCACCAGCAGCGGAGCTGCCCGGAACAATAGCCAACAACAGAAAGCGAACAAGGCGATCGCCACGGTAAAACCTAACAGGTTCTGCCAACTGTGGTAACGAGAGCTCCAGACGATGGTGGAACTGATGGCACCCGGCCCGGCCATCAGCGGCAGCGCCAAGGGAACGACCCCGATGCTTTCACGGATCGCGCTCTCTGATTTTTCCTGCTTGTTCTGTTTGTCTTCACCTAGCTTGCCGCTGATCATCGACATGGCGATGGTCACCACCAGAATGCCGCCTGCAATACGGAAAGAATCGATAGAGATACCAAACATACGCAATATGCCCTCGCCCAGGAACAGCGAGGTCCACAAAATAATCGCCACCGACAGGTTAGCCGTCAGGTTGGTTTTGTTACGCCCGACCTCGGCCTGATAGCTGGTCATGCTGATAAATACCGGCAGAATACCTACCGGGTTGACCAACGCAAACAGGCCGACAAAGAACTTGATGTAGCCGGAAAAATCCAACAGAGATTGGCCCACGAAAAACTCCGCATAAATAGCTGTAAAAAGAGACACTGCCGATGCGCGCTAATGTAATGGAATTACGTCAGCTAATCCATCCACCCAGACAGCATTTTTCCCTACCCCAACAGAATGTTACAAAACAATTCGCTATTGTTAATGCCTTGTATGTTGTTTGCTGACATCAGGTATCATCTCATTCACCATCAAACACATTGTTGATAATCGCTCTCAATAAACGCCAGCTGAAAGGTGTCAGCATGCGATTTTTATGACGTAAATCACAAAATATCTACTCAGGAATAGTTAAGCTCTTAGTCGTAGTCAAAAGGGAGTACGAGGTAGGGATACCGATTTCTCTCTCGCTTGCCTACTACCAACTTGCACTTGGTAAAGCTCTTTAAGTAAATCAGCAGTATGGGTCGCTAACTGCGGGAAAAGTCTCATTATTTAACAGACGCCTTCCTGACAGATGTCTATACTAGTTCCTCGAACGGCTTATTTACTGAAAGAGTTTAACATTTATCAGGAGAGCATCATGGCTGTAACGAATGTCGCTGAATTGAACGAGCTAGTTGCACGTGTCAAAAAAGCCCAGCGCGAGTATGCCAACTTCTCACAAGAGCAAGTTGATAAGATCTTCCGCGCCGCTGCCCTCGCCGCCGCAGATGCCCGTATTCCTCTGGCTAAACTGGCCGTTGAAGAATCAGGCATGGGTATCGTTGAAGACAAAGTCATCAAAAACCACTTCGCTTCCGAATACATCTATAACGCCTATAAAGACGAAAAGACCTGCGGGATCCTCTCCGAAGATGAAACTTTCGGTACCATCACCATTGCAGAGCCAATTGGCCTGATTTGCGGTATCGTGCCAACCACCAACCCAACTTCTACCGCAATCTTCAAAGCGCTGATCAGCCTGAAGACCCGTAACGGCATCATTTTCTCCCCGCACCCACGTGCCAAGAACGCCACCAACAAAGCCGCAGATATCGTACTGCAGGCTGCCATTGCTGCTGGCGCACCGAAAGACATCATCGGCTGGATCGACCAGCCAACGGTTGACCTGTCCAACCAGCTGATGCATCACCCAGACATCAACCTGATCCTGGCAACCGGTGGCCCAGGCATGGTTAAAGCCGCTTACAGTTCTGGTAAACCGGCTATCGGCGTTGGTGCCGGTAACACTCCAGTTGTAGTCGATGAAACTGCCGACATCAAACGCGTTGTTGCTTCCATCCTGATGTCAAAAACCTTCGACAGCGGTGTGATCTGTGCGTCTGAACAGTCCGTGATCGTGGTGGACTCCGTGTACGATGCAGTGCGCGCGCGCTTCGCTTCCCACGGCGGCTACATGCTGCAGGGCAAAGAGCTGAAAGCCGTTCAGGACATCATCCTGAAAAACGGTGGCCTGAACGCCGCTATCGTTGGCCAGTCTGCACCAAAAATCGCTGAAATGGCCGGTATCAAAGTGCCTGCCAACACCAAAATCCTGATCGGTGAAGTGAAACTGGTTGACGAATCTGAGCCATTTGCTCACGAAAAACTGTCACCTACCCTGGCGATGTACCGTGCCAAAGATTTTGAAGACGCCGTCAGCAAAGCAGAGAAATTGGTCGCCATGGGCGGTATCGGTCACACCTCTTGCCTGTACACCGATCAAGATAACCAGACTGCACGTGTAGAGTATTTTGGCGACAAAATGAAAACCGCACGTATTCTGATCAACACCCCGGCTTCTCAGGGGGGTATCGGTGACCTGTACAACTTTAAACTCGCTCCGTCACTGACGTTGGGCTGCGGTTCCTGGGGTGGTAACTCCATCTCTGAAAACGTCGGTCCAAAACATTTGATCAACAAGAAAACTGTAGCGAAGCGAGCAGAAAACATGTTGTGGCACAAACTTCCTAAATCAATCTACTTCCGCCGTGGCTCACTGCCAATCGCGCTGGAAGAAGTGGCTACCGACGGGGCAAAACGCGCCTTTATCGTTACCGACCGCTACCTGTTCAATAACGGCTATGCGGATCAGATCACCAAAGTTCTGAAATCACACGGTATTGAAACTGAAGTATTCTTTGAGGTTGAGGCTGACCCAACGCTGAGCATCGTACGTAAAGGTGCCGAGCAGATGAACTCCTTCAAACCAGACGTGATCATCGCGCTGGGTGGTGGTTCACCAATGGACGCAGCAAAAATCATGTGGGTGCTGTATGAACATCCTGAAACCCACTTCGAAGATCTGGCACTGCGCTTTATGGACATCCGTAAGCGTATCTACAAGTTCCCGAAAATGGGCGTGAAAGCGAAAATGATCGCCGTCACCACCACTTCAGGTACCGGTTCAGAAGTGACACCGTTTGCGGTTGTGACCGATGACGCGACTGGCCAGAAATACCCACTGGCTGACTATGCTCTGACCCCGGACATGGCGATTGTCGATGCCAACCTGGTGATGAACATGCCTAAATCCCTGTGCGCCTTCGGCGGCCTGGATGCGGTCACCCACGCCCTGGAAGCCTACGTTTCCGTACTGGCCAACGAATATTCAGACGGCCAGGCGCTGCAAGCGTTGAAACTGCTGAAAGAATATCTGCCAGCCAGCTATCACGAAGGGGCGAAAAACCCGGTTGCTCGTGAGCGTGTACACAACGCTGCTACCATCGCCGGTATCGCGTTTGCCAACGCCTTCCTGGGTGTTTGCCACTCAATGGCCCACAAACTGGGTTCTGAGTTCCATATCCCGCACGGTCTGGCTAACGCCATGTTGATCTCTAACGTTATCCGTTATAACGCCAACGACAACCCGACCAAGCAGACCGCCTTCAGCCAGTATGACCGCCCTCAGGCACGTCGTCGCTACGCGGAAATCGCAGACCACCTCGGTCTGAGCGCTGCCGGTGACCGTACCGCACAGAAGATCGAGAAACTGCTGAAATGGTTGGATGAAATCAAGGCAGAACTGGGTATTCCAACCTCGATCCGCGAAGCTGGCGTACAGGAAGCCGACTTCCTGGCCAAGGTCGACAAACTGTCTGAAGATGCGTTTGATGACCAATGTACCGGTGCTAACCCACGTTATCCGCTGATTGCCGAACTCAAGCAAATCTTGATGGATACCTTCTACGGTCGCGAATTCAGCGAAGCGACTGAAGAAGAGGCGGTAGTTGCAGCACCGGTTGCAGCTAAAGCGGAAAAAAAGTCCAAGAAATAACCGTTCTCTGAATGGTCAAAACCCGCCGAAAGGCGGGTTTTTTTATGCATGAGATAAATTGCACCCAATGAGCACCACGCTATTTGGACAGCAATCCCAGCTGACCTACAGGGTGGCATCAAAAAACGCCGCATAGGCCTTCTGCGGCGCTTATGGCGCAATATCACTCTGGAGCTTTGATCGCTTCCTTATAGTGCTTGCGGCATACCGAAACATAGCTTTCGTTACCCCCGATCACCACCTGCTCCCCCATATGCATCGCCTTGCCATCATCCCCCAGGCGCAACACCATATTGGCTTTACGCCCGCAATGACAAATGGTCTTCAATTCGACCAGTTTATCGGCCCAAGCCAGCAGATGATGGCTGCCAACAAACAGTTCCCCAAGAAAATCCGTGCGCAAGCCATAACACAGCACCGGAATATCCAGCTGATCGACCACCTCGCAAAGTTCTTCAACCTGCTCCTTGGTCAGAAACTGGCTCTCATCCACCAGCACGCAATGCACGGGCTGCTGCTGGTGCTCCTGATTAATCATGGCGTACAGTTGAGTGGCGTTATTGTAAAGCTGTGCTTGCGACGACAACCCAATCCGCGAACTCACTTTGCCCACGCCAAAGCGGTGGTCGATCTCCGCGGTAAACACCAACGTACGCATACCACGTTCTTGATAATTATATGAAGATTGTAACAGCGCCGTCGATTTCCCCGCATTCATAGCGGAATAATAAAAATAAAGCTGAGCCATGTGGCCGCGACTCCAATGGTTTAAAATATATACCCAAAGACTTTCCGGTTGTAGCGTAGCCTCCGTTGACTCATCCTCTGGTCTTGCTGGCGCGCTACACTGCGCCCTTGCCAATCAGGGCGAATATATTCAGCCCCGGTTAATGAGTCTGTTGCGGTTAACAACGCTGCGGCCTGAGAGACGGAGGGTATATACTGTCGGAAGGTGCAGGTTGACAGTGTAGCATAGACCGTGGCCAGACTCAGCAAGCGGGCTGACATTATCTTGGCCTAAGAAAATAGCCATCAACCAAGTTTCATGTGAAACATTTTACACGCGCAACGGACACTTTTACATCTATTTACAGATTACTGAGGTTTATCAAGCACAATTAATTATTGTTAATGATTAACTAAATTCATTAATGCTCAAGCGGATATGTACTGTCAGCAAGCAAACAGCCTGCCTTGCCCCTCCCGCCAGCAATGCAATTAAATGTGTTTTGAGCGATGACTGCCCGGTTAATTGGAACGCTTAACAACTTACTCACTCCTGACAGGCTGTTTACCGTTATACCCCCATTCTTTACAGTACTAGTCCTTTTGGGGAAGTGATTATGGACACAAATCCTTCCCGATACTGTTATAGAGCATAATTATGCCACGTGGGCCAAAATGACTTTAAGCTCGGCGATTATGCCTTGCGGTTGGACAATTTGGCTTAAAACCCAGGGGGGGGATTAAAGCCTGTTTCCCCTATGTTATTAGTCGGACAGTTCTCAATATCGGTTTTTTAAAGATAAATTTAGTCACTCTTTCAATTTGGCTATTGCAGAAAAGAAAGGAGCACTCTATTATTATCGTCACGCCCCCCCACCAATATAATTTGAGACTAGAACAATGAGCGAAGCATTGAAGATTTTGAACAACATCCGTACTCTACGTGCACAGGCAAGAGAATGCAGCCTGGAAACACTGGAAGAGATGCTGGAGAAGCTGGAAGTTGTTGTTAACGAACGCCGCGAAGAAGACAGCCAGGCTCAAGCAGAAATTGAAGAGCGCACTCGTAAACTGCAACAATACCGCGAAATGCTGATTGCAGACGGTATTGATCCAAACGAGCTGCTGCAAACTATGGCTGCTACCAAAGCCGCTGGTAAAGCAAAGCGTGCTGCACGCCCAGCTAAATACCACTACAAAGACGAAAACGGCGAAATGAAAACCTGGACTGGCCAGGGCCGTACTCCAGCCGTGATTAAAAAAGCTATCGAAGAGCAAGGCAAGTCCCTGGACGATTTCCTGCTGTAATAGCATTTTAGTTACCTTAAAAAGGCTCCCTATGGGAGCCTTTTTGCTTTGCAGCCACGGCAATCACCTTGACCTTCACGCGGGTGACTAGCAAAATTCTGATTTACAGGAAAAGAAAAAGGGGCCGAAGCCCCTTTATTTTACCCGTCTATCGTTCGGTTACTGAACGTTATAAAACGCCCGATACCAATCAACGAACCGTTTAACCCCTTCATCAACGCTGGTCTCCGGTTTAAACGCGATAGTCTGGTAAAGCTCATCGGTATCCGCACTAGTATCCAAAACGTCACCAGGCTGCATCGGCAGCATATTTTTGTGCGCCGTGATACCTAGCGCTGCCTCCAGAGCATGAATATATTCCATTAACTTAATAGGGCTACTATTGCCGATATTATAGACATGGTAAGGCGCAGAACTGCTGGCTGGAGACCCTTGCTCCACCGTCCAATTGGCATTGGGCTGAGGAACGATGGCCTGCAAGCGCACTACCGCCTCGGTAATATCATCAATGTAAGTAAAGTCACGATGCATCTCACCGTGGTTATATACATCAATACTCTCACCGGCCAATATCGCCTTGGTGAATTTAAACAGCGCCATGTCAGGACGCCCCCAAGGGCCATATACGGTGAAAAAGCGCAGGCCGGTGGTTGGCAGACCATATAAATGCGAATAGCTGTGCGACATAAGCTCATTGGCTTTTTTCGTCGCCGCATACAGGGATATTGGGTGATCGACCGAGTCATCCGTCGAAAACGGCAGCTTGCGATTCAGGCCATAAACCGAGCTGGAAGACGCGTACAACAGATGCCCAACCTTATTATGCCGACACCCTTCAAGAATGTTCAAATGGCCAATCAGGTTGGAATCAGCATAAGCCAAGGGGTGATCCAGCGAATAACGCACCCCGGCCTGGGCGCCGAGGTGAATGACCCGCTCAAACTGATGTTCCGCGAACAGCTCGGCAATTCCATTGCGATCGGCCAAATCCAGTTTGATAAACTGAAATGCTGGCTGATTAGCCAGCATGTCGAGTCGTGCCTGTTTCAAGCTGACAGCGTAATAATCATTCAGGTTGTCGATACCGACAACCTGATGCCCCATGGCTAGCAGACGCTCCGTTACGTGATAACCAATAAACCCTGCAGCGCCTGTAACCAGGAATTTCATGCTCACCTCTTAGATGACCGGCTTAATCGATGCGCCACGACCAATACCATAATACGTAAAGCCACGAGCTTGCAGACGTTCTGGATCATACAGGTTACGGCCATCAAAAATGACGGGCTGCTTCAAGGCTGCCTTAATCGCATCAAAATCCGGAGCACGAAAATTCTGCCATTCGGTACAGATCACCAACGCATCGGCTCCCTGTAACGCCGCTTCTTTGGTCCCCATCAGTTTCAGATCGGCACGTTGCCCATAGATACGCTGCGCTTCGGCCATGGCTTCCGGATCATAGGCCTGCACACTGGCACCTAGCTCCCACAGCGTCTCCATCAGTACGCGGCTGGACGCTTCACGCATATCGTCGGTATTAGGTTTAAACGCCAAGCCCCACAGCGCAAAGGTTTTGCCTTTTACATCATTAGCAAAATGATGCTTGATGAACTGGGCCAGCTTATGTTTCTGCTGGTTGTTCACCTGCTCTACCGCCTGCAACAGCTTAGGCTGATAACCGATATGCTCTGCGGTACGGATCAGCGCCTGAACGTCTTTCGGGAAACAAGAGCCGCCGTAGCCGCAGCCTGGATAAATGAAGTGATAGCCAATACGCGAATCCGAACCGATCCCCTGACGCACTTTTTCAATGTCCGCACCCAGCATCTCTGCCAAATTGGAGATTTCGTTCATAAAGCTGATTTTGGTCGCCAGCATGCAGTTGGCAGCATATTTGGTCAGCTCTGCGCTGCGGATATCCATCAGTATCATGCGGTCGTGATTGCGGTTGAACGGCTCATACAACTCACGCAGCGGCTCGATGACGTCTTTGTTGTCGGTGCCCAGCACGATGCGCTCAGGGCGCATACAATCGGCAACAGCGGCACCTTCCTTGAGGAACTCCGGGTTGGAGACGACATCAAACGCCAAGTCGCTGCCACGCTTGCGCAACGTTTCGGTCATCACTTCACGAACTTTATCAGCGGTACCTACCGGTACGGTTGACTTATCGATCACCACTTTACGGTCTGTCATATGTTCGGCGATGGTGCGTGCCACGGCGGTGACATATTTAAGATCGGCAGAACCATCTTCGTCCGGTGGCGTTCCCACAGCGATAAACTGGATCGTGCCATGATCAACACCGGCTTTCGCATCGGTAGTGAAATGTAGGCGACCAGCTTCATAGTTTTGCTGTACCAACGAAGTCAAGCCCGGTTCAAAGATCGGAATATTGCCTTTTTTGAGGTTTTCGACCTTCTGTTCATCGATGTCGATACACATGACATCATGACCCACGTCAGCCAACACGGCTGCCTGCACCAGGCCAACATAGCCAATACCGAAAACGGTTACTTTCATCGGGAAGTCCTAATTTTCAAATTTAACAAAAAGTTATCAAGCTACTCCTGTTCGTCTGCCACCCTAGGCAGCAGCCAAACCAACAATTCTTTACCCATGTCGGGTGGTCTTTTCGTCTCGACACGCGATGCGTCAAAGAGCTCACAAACGGGCTTATCAACCGCAAAGGCTACAAAGGTCCTGATGATCTATCCAAGTAGCTCTATTTTCGCTCTCAAATTGCGCACTTACTCCGCCATACGAAAAACCTGCAAAGTATACCAGCTTAAATCGGCTGAGTATTACCCCAAGTTCAAATAGCAATAAATTAAGACAACTTCCTATGGAAACGACGGTGATGGAATAGTCAGAGACAATTGCGGAAGTTCTATTGATGATTTATTCAGCACTTAGCATCAGACGTAACCGGCCGCCGCTGCCCCACACCTGGCACTGCCAGGCATCACAGCGTTGGCTAATTTGATTCATGTAAGTGGTGCCAAGCGTTCCCAAGGGTACGCCATTACTTAATTGAATCAGGTTATCCCCTGTATTTACATTGGCATGCAAACCGGCAGAGGCCAGCACCAGATTCTTATATTCGGCATGATAGTAGCCCACCAACAGCGGAAATTGGCCTTCCAACTTGCCTTGGCGCAATAATTGGTTAACTTGTTTTAACAATGCAGACATTTGCGGCAGGCGATGCTGTTGATTGGCTAAATGATCTTGTAATAAACCGTTGAATAACGCACGCAATAACAAGGCAGCCATCACGCCATTATCTCCTGCACGGGTGACATCCAGGCAATAAAACGCCAGATCTTTATCCGACAATGCAGCGATATCCAGCACCAAACCCGGATTATCGCTGGTGGTTAATTGCCGATAATTAATACGGCAACCGGCAATAGACTGCTGCACGGGGGGTTGTAACTGCTTGAGTAATCTCACGGCCTCGGAGGGATTTTGACTTAATGCCTGCCAATCCTGGAACAGGTCGGCCTCTTCGATTGCCTGCGAAGTGAACATGTTAGGGTAGAGGCAAGCCAGCACCGCTTCGCGCAGCCGATTGAGGTCACTCAACGGCTTCAGCAACACATCCTGTACGCCGAGCCGCAACACCTTGGCGATATCCGCCATCTTATCGGTCGCCGAGATCACCAATACCGGGATCTTTATCCCTTGCAAACGCAGATGCTCAACAAACTCGATGCCGTCCATTTCCGGCATGGCGAGATCGCACAGGATCAGATCGGGAGAAAATTCCTCAACCGCACTCAACGCCACAAGGCCATTGGCCGCCTCGCTGGTTTGCGCTCCCAAGGAAGCAAGATAACCTACAAGCACAGAACGGAAAACCTGCTCGTCCTCAACGATTAAGATGCGCTTGTTTATCAGTGGTAATGCCATCGACCCAGCCTCTTCCCTTTTGATGTTGTAATAGTGGCTCATAATGAGCACTTGTGCTTGTCGAAAACACGCCCGATAGCATCATTCCACCCTAACAGATGGTAATCATTTATTTTTTATCAATGGTGCCAAAACATCTATCTGTTTTTCTACCGCCAAGCGGCCTGCCTCTATTGCCTCGCTGGCGCGATGGAAATCCAGGGTGGATATTTGTGGGCAATACGGCTGGATCAACACGTCTGGCGGGTCACTGGCCATACGGCTTCGCTTCACCCGATTCTCCAGCATCTGAATCGAGGCGCTCATGATTTCCATCGCCGTGGGGGTGAAGGTGGTTTTCTTCAGCATCATTTTGTTCATGCGTTCCCGCAGGCGGTCGCGCCAGTTATTGGCATCGACAATGCTTGTTTCACCCTGATCGCCAGCGTCATTACGTATCGAAAACAGATCCTGCTGCATCAGGTGCGCATCATGCTGCAAATCCACGGCAATCACTATGTCTGCCCCCATCGCCCTGGCCAATGAGATAGGAACCGGGTTGACCAAGGCACCATCCACCAACCAATACCCGTCAAACCAGACCGGTGCCAACAAGCCCGGCATGCTGCAGGAAGCACGAACAGCCTGGTGGATATCCCCTTTGGTCATCCACAGCTCACGGCCGGTACTGAGGTTGGTGGTCACCGCCCCGAATTTCAGTGAGCAGTCGGTAAAGTCGTTAATTTTCAGTATTTGGCCAACGACGTTAAATACGCGTTCGCCGCGTAATAATCCACCGCGCTGCCAGGAGAGATCCATCAGCCTGATCACGTCCCAGTAACTGAATGATCGTACCCATTTCTCCATCGCTGGCAACCGATGGCTGGCAAACGCAGCCCCAACCAGTGCTCCCACGGAACATCCTGCAACAATATCGGCTTCGATACCCAGCTTTCGCAATGCGTTAATCACGCCGATATGCGCCCATCCCTTGGCGGCACCGGCCCCTAATGCCAACCCGATTTTAACTTTCCGCATGCTTCGCCTATCCTTTGCACAGTGAATTCACTCAGCCCAATCGCAGGGTACATTGTCATCAACGAATAATGTTAGGTAACATATGCTTTAAATTCATTTTAGCTGCGGCTTTACATCACGCTAGCTAACCACTGAGAGGCGTTATTTTGACTGAGCTATGCCCCTGCGGCAGCGGGCAGGACTACAGCGCTTGCTGTGCACCCTATATAACAGGTACTCAATACGCTATGTCGCCGGGCATATTAATGCGTTCGAGATATTCCGCCTATGTAAAACGGGATGTGGATTATCTTATTGCGACCTGGCACCCAGACTGCAATCCCGAAGAGTGGCGCAGCGCCATCAGCAGCAGCTTTGGCAATACCGAATGGCTTGGGCTGACGGTGGTAGCGGAAACCGCCGGCAATAGCGTCGATGAGGGGTTCGTGGAATTCATCGCCCGATCGCGCGATGGAGACAGCGAGAGTGCCATGCACGAGCGTTCCCGCTTCCTTCGCCTTGAACAACGCTGGTACTATATCGACGGAACCAAACCTCAACCGGGCAGAAATGCCATTTGCCCCTGCGGTTCAGGCAAAAAATATAAAAAGTGCTGCGGGCAATAAGCCTGCGGGTTCAGAATCAGACGGAATCGACACACTCATGCCACAGCAAAACGTACAAAGAAAAATTTTACGCACCATCTGCCCCGATGCCAAAGGGCTGATCGCCAAGATCACCAACATTTGTTACAAGCACGAATTGAACATTGTGCAGAACAATGAGTTTGTCGATCACCTCACCGGTCGTTTCTTTATGCGTACCGAGCTGGAAGGGATCTTCAATGATACGACGCTGTTGGCCGATCTGGACGGCGCGTTACCAGAAGGTTCAGAGCGTGAACTGCACAGTGCAGGCCGCCGCCGTATCGTGGTGCTGGTCACCAAAGAAGCCCACTGCCTGGGCGATCTGCTGATGAAAAGCGCCTATGGCGGCCTGGACGTTGAGATTGCCGCCGTGATTGGCAACCACACCACGTTGCAGACGCTGGTGGAACGCTTTGACATTCCGTTCCATTTGGTCAGCCACGAAGGACTGACGCGTGAACAGCATGATCAACAGATGATCGCACAGATCGACCAATACCAACCGGATTACGTGGTATTGGCCAAATATATGCGCGTGCTCACCCCGGCTTTCGTTCAGCATTACCCGAACCAGGTGATCAATATTCACCATTCGTTCCTGCCAGCCTTTATCGGTGCGCGCCCTTATCATCAGGCTTATGAGCGTGGCGTGAAGATCATCGGGGCAACGGCGCACTACGTGAACGACAGCCTGGATGAAGGCCCAATCATTATGCAGGACGTTATTCATGTCGATCACACCTATTCGGCTGAAGATATGATGCGTGCCGGGCGTGACGTGGAGAAAAACGTACTTAGCCGCGCACTGTATCGCGTGCTGGCGCAACGCGTGTTCGTCTACGGTAACCGCACGGTGATCCTGTAATTGGTTAACAAAGCGGTGTCTTTCGTTCACGGAAGCACCGCTGAGAATAAAAAAGCGACAAACAATTCATTTTCTGCATTTCAATGCTTTACACAAGCGTTTCATTTGATATGATGCGCCCCGCTTACCGAGACAGACGTTTCGCAAGCAATTATGTCGTACCGAGGGATCTAGCCGATTCCCAGTAACAAGTAGTGAACCATGAGCATCATGGTGGGGTTCCCGAGCGGCCAAAGGGAGCAGACTGTAAATCTGCCGTCACAGACTTCGAAGGTTCGAATCCTTCCCCCACCACCATCTTCTCCTAGAGCACTGAAATGAAATGTTGTTCAGAGTTTCATTTAGCACTGAAGGGAAGGATGAGAAGCTTCGACCAAGGTTCGAGTCCACACAGTGGACAACGCGCTTGCGCGGTCATCCTTCTCACCACCGTAACTGTGGCCAAAGAGATGGATTAGTCAGCACTACCAGAAAGATTTTGCCAACTTTCTGTTCAAAATTAGCAACCATGAATACCATGGTGGGGTTCCCGAGCGGCCAAAGGGAGCAGACTGTAAATCTGCCGTCACAGACTTCGAAGGTTCGAATCCTTCCCCCACCACCATCTCTTTACGTACCTCCCACATTTGAAATCATCACGTCACTCCCATGTACCACCGAATTGGGAAGGATGAGAAACTTCGACCAAGGTTCGAGTCCACACAGTGGACAACGCGCTTGCGCGGTCATCCTCCCCACCACCATCCTTGTATCCCCCCTCACAGACTTAATATTTTCGTCGTATCATCATGCACCACCGAACCAAATAGCTGCTCCTTATTGTGCTACAGGTGGAAGTCATACAGAACACCGACACGCCGTAAACCCGTCCCTGGGGGCTCGCAAT
The DNA here is from genome assembly GCF_016428815.1 of Serratia sp. ASV30. Classification (NCBI taxonomy): domain Bacteria; kingdom Pseudomonadati; phylum Pseudomonadota; class Gammaproteobacteria; order Enterobacterales; family Yersiniaceae; genus Serratia; species Serratia sp. ASV30. The sequence continues at coordinate 106,165 of NZ_JAELTL010000006.1, forward strand.
CGTGCATCCATGCGCTCAACGGACGGCTAACCTGCAATGACTCCCACCTGCCTCAAGCTCAGGTGTAGCGGTATAAAGCACCATTACTCAGACAACGAGTTTCGACTGTAAGAAGTCATCCTTCCCAGCTCTATCGCAATACCAATTCCCCTTGAACTAAATCCCACAATTCGCTATACCACTGGCTTCGTTAAAAGCAGCAAGGGAAAGTCATGCGTAACAACATTTGTATCTTTTGTGGTGCCAGCGAGGGCAATAATCCAGCCTATGTCGAACATGCCCGCCAACTAGGTCACCTGCTTGCCACCCAAGGGCGGCGTCTCGTGTATGGCGGTGGTAAAAAAGGATTAATGGGTGTGGTAGCAGACGCGGTACTAGAGGCTGGTGGTGAAGCAATAGGCATCATTCCCCAACGGCTGGTCGAGGCCGAAACGGCGCACCGTGGCCTGACCGAGTTGGAAATCGTCCCCGACATGCACACCCGTAAGGCGCGGATGGCCGAACTGGCCGACGGCTTTATTGCCCTGCCTGGCGGCATCGGTACGCTGGAAGAGCTGTTCGAAATCTGGACCTGGGGGCAGATCGGTTACCACAGCAAGCCGGTCGGACTGCTGGATGTTAACGGTTTTTACCACCCGCTAAGCCAGTTTTTACAGCATGTCGCCGATCAAGGCTTTATGCGGCATGATTATCTCAAGACCTTGCATATCAGCGATTCTCCGGCAGCCTTAATCCAGCTGTTTGATGACTATCAGCCGCAGAATTACGACCGCTGGGCGAAATAATCCCTGCCTACCAGCGGCAAACCGCCGCTGGTCCACGTTACATTTTCAGCCAAACTCTGCTACTATCTGAACACATTTTTCGGATAAAAACGGCAGCGCTCATGAAGTTTGTTTCTTTTAATATCAATGGACTGCGTGCACGTCCGCATCAACTGGCAGCAATTATCGAGCAGCATCAGCCGGATGTGATCGGCCTGCAGGAAACCAAAGTCCACGACGATATGTTCCCGCTGGAAGAAGTTAGCCAACACGGCTATCACGTGTTCTATCATGGGCAGAAAGGTCATTACGGCGTGGCGTTGCTGACTAAAGATGAACCTCTTGCCGTACGCCGCGGTTTTCCTACTGATGAAGAAGATGCACAGCGTCGTATCATCATGGCCGACCTGGCAACGCCACAAGGCACATTGACGGTGATTAATGGTTACTTCCCGCAAGGAGAAAGCCGCGACCACCCTATCAAATTCCCAGCCAAAACCCGCTTTTATCAAGATCTGCAAAATTATCTGCAACAACTGCCGGCAGAGTCGCAGGTGTTGATCATGGGCGATATGAACATCAGCCCAAGCGATCTGGACATCGGTATTGGTGAAGAGAGCCGCAAACGTTGGTTGCGCACCGGAAAATGCTCCTTCCTGCCTGAAGAGCGTGAATGGATGGGCCGCCTGCTGGACTGGGGTCTGGTAGATACCTACCGTCATGCCAACCCTGAGCGTAACGATGAGTTCTCGTGGTTTGACTATCGTTCGCGCGGTTTTGATGAAAACCGTGGTCTGCGCATCGATCTGTTGCTGGCTAGTACCTCATTGGCTGGGCGTTGTACCGCCACCGGCATTGATTATCAGATCCGTGCCATGGAGAAACCTTCAGACCATGCTCCTGTCTGGGCCGAGTTCGCACTGTAATCTCCCAGCCCCGATGCAGGTCGGGGCAACATTGAATCCAAGCTATGAAAATCATTGATGTCGTTGCCGCCATTATCGAACAAGATGGCAAGATCCTGCTCGCCCAGCGCGACAACAGCAGCGATCAGGCTGGCCTATGGGAGTTTCCCGGCGGTAAGGTCGAAATGGCTGAGAGCCAGCCCCAGGCGCTCACCCGTGAACTGAGGGAAGAGTTGGGCATTATCGCCAAAGTGGGGAGTTTTGTGGCCAGCAATCAGTGGCCGCAAAAGGAGAGGATTATTCGGCTACATGCTTGGCAGGTTGTCTCCTTCAGCGGGGAATTACAGCTACATTGCCATAGCGCATTTGCTTGGGTTACGCCCGAGCAAGCCAGAGATTACCCGCTAGCCCCCGCCGATATTCCCCTGTTGGAAAGCTATATCCGCTTCACCCCACCCCTCTCCCACAGTGGTAAGGCGCTGTAATAGCGCCGTTGTCAGGAATTGAAATCAATTGGCGGCACGGTTAAGGTGAGTACAGAAATCAGGCAGTTAAAATCACCGCTTGAGGCGGATCCAGATTAACGGATTGGTGCCCGTGACGTTAGGGTCGCGCGCGCACTGCATCATCTCGTCGCCCACTTTCAGCAGCGCACCTTCAGAATAGTTTTGATTCTGATAAATGCAGCAACGGTTGCAGGGCGGCGGCGTTGTCGTAGTACGTGCGGTACCCCATATTTCAGGGGAAACCGGCACGACGACATCGACGTTGCCGCGATTGGCCAATACGCCGGTGGAAAACAATGCCAAACAACCAATCAACAAGGGTATGCGGCTCATTCACTTTTCTCCCATGCCTTACCGGCACTTTTTTTACGCTTTTTCGCCCCGGCTGACGGTGCAGGCGACAAGCCACGAAACGCTATACTAGCCCGGCTCTGCTTAGCCTGATAGATCAGCTGTTGCAGTGTGCCCTCCAGCGGTTGCATAAAGTCCTGATAACGGCAGGATTTTTCGCTGATTTGCGTCAACGTAGACTCCCACTGCGCCGTCATGTCAGGGCGTGCAGCCAGGTCCGGCAATGAATGGATCAGTGCCCGCCCGGTTTCGCTGGAATGAATATAGCGCCCTTTCTTGTAGAGAAACGCCCGCTTGAAGAGCAGCTCGATAATACCTGCGCGCGTTGCCTCTGTTCCTAAACCATCGGTCGCTCGCAGGATTTTCTTTAACGCTTTATCCTGCACAAAACGCGCAATCCCGGTCATGGCCGACAATAGGCTGGCATCGGTAAAGGGCCGTGGCGGTTGAGTCTGGCGTTCAACCACTTCACCACGCTCGCACAGCAACTCATCGTCTTTGGCGACAACAGGCAGCGGTGCACCTTCGTTTTCCTCATCACGCTCTTTACTACCCAACAGGGTACGCCAGCCCGCCTCAGCCAGGAAACGCGCCTTGGCGATAAACTTGCCGCCGGCGATATCCAGCTCGATGACGCATTTGCGGAACATTGCATCCGGGCAGAACTGCATCAGATACTGCCGGGCCACCAAGCCATAAACATTCAGTTCGTCCTGGCTCAGGCTGGCCTTGCTGGCACGTGCAGTGGGAATAATCGCGTGGTGAGCATCGACCTTTTTATCGTCCCAACAACGGTTACGGCGCTCGCTATCGATAATCGGCTGTGGATAAAGATCCGGCTGATGTACGCTGATGGCATTCAATACCGCATGGCGTCCGGCAAAATGTTCCTCTGGCAGATAACGGCAGTCAGAACGCGGGTAAGTGATCAGCTTGTGGGTTTCATACAGCCGTTGGCAAACGTCCAGCACCTGCTGGGCGCTGAGGTTAAAGCGTTTTGACGCTTCAATTTGCAGCGTGGAAAGAGAAAACGGCAACGGAGCGGTGTCTGATTCCCGTTTATCATTATACGAGGTGACCAGCGCCGGTGCGCCTTCGATGCGTTTAACCACGTGTTCGGCCAATGGCCGGTGTAATAAACGCCCCTCCTCATCCTGGTATGGTTCGCAGGATTCACTCGGCTGCCACAGGGCGACAAAGCGCTCTTCCTTCGGCGTGACGATATGCGCTTTCACCTCAAAGAAGTCTTTCGGGACGAAGTTTTCGATCTCTTCATCCCGCCGCACCACCAGCCCCAACACCGGCGTCTGTACCCGCCCCACGGACAACACACCATCATAGCCCGCGTTACGCCCTAGCAGCGTATAAGCCCGGGTCATGTTGATGCCGTAAAGCCAGTCGGCACGCGCACGTGCTAACGCGGAAACGCACAGCGGGATAAAGTCACGGTTATCACGCAGACGCTGTACCGCACGCTCCACCGCCTGCGGGTTGAGATCGTTAATCAGACAACGCCGCACGTTCTGGCGCTTTTCCTGGGTCAGTGCCAGATAATCCAGCACCTCATCCACCAGCAACTGCCCTTCCCGATCCGGGTCACCTGCGTGGATCACTTCGTCGGCCTCTGCCAACAGCTTTTTGATCGCGTTCAGCTGCTTGCTGACCGAAGGGCGCGGCTGCAACAGCCACTTCTGCGGGATTATCGGTAAGTCGGCCAACGACCAGCGCGCGTAACGGCTATCGTAAGCATCCGGCTGGGCCTGTTCTAACAGGTGCCCAACGCACCAGGTCACCACATCGTTGCTGCCACAGGCAATAAAGCCGTCCCCCCTGCGATGGGGTTTGGGTAATACATCAGCAATGGCGCGGGCCAAACTCGGTTTTTCGGCTATAAAAAGTCGCATTATTCACCGTTATTCTGGCTATACGTCATCAGGAACTCTCTGACTTGCGCGTAATTACCGCGAAAGATCACACGTTGGGTTTTCTTTTCTAATTGATAGCGATACATCGGGTCGTAATAGTGTTGCAGCAGCGGCACCAGCCATTGCTGGTGCGCTTCGCTTTGACCACTGAGCCGTTGCACTTGCAGCGCCGATTCCAGACGCAGCGTCAACTGCTGGAACAGTTCCAGCCCCAGGCGGCGGCGGATGGCAAACAGGCCATGATGCAGATATTCATCATATTGCCGCCAGCCGTCTTGCTCGCCATAGGCTTGCTCAAAGGCAATGCGCATCCGGTCGATGTACTCATCTTGCAGCCGTGCCACGCGCACGTCGAACGGATCGTCAATCACCACCAGGGCTGCCTGTTGCATACCATTGAACAGCCCTAAGGGTAGATTATTCGAACCGATGATCCGACTTTCATCTTCCAACACCCAATGGCGGCAACCGCCGTGCTGTTTCTTCAACATGCACGTTGCCAGCTGATTCTCAAAATCAATTTGGCTGGACTGTTTCACCAGCGTACGGCCAAAGGAGGAACCGCGATGATGGGCGATCCCTTCCAGATCGATACCGGCCGCCAATTCATTAATCAACAGCGTCTTGCCGCAGCCGGTATTACCGCCAACGATCAGCATAGGCAACGCAGCAGCAGCCTCAAGCGCACCGAGCAAAAAATTGCGCAGCGCCTTGTAGCCACCAATCACGCGTGGGTAGTCAACACCGGCCTCTCGCAGCCACTGTTGTACCAATTGCGAACGTAGACCACCGCGGAAACAGTAGATATAACCTTCCGGCTGCCGGGCACACTGTTCGATCCAGGCCTGCGTGCGCTGCTCACGCAGTTTACCGTTGACCAGGCTGTGTCCAAGAGCGATTGCAGCTTGTTGACCCTGCTGTTTGTAGCAGGTGCCTACCGCCTGACGTTCACTGTCGCTCATCAGCGGCAGGTTAACTGAACAGGGGAATGCTCCCTGCGTAAACTCTATCGGCGCGCGCACGTCAATCAGCGGCACATCCTGTAGAAAAAGGCGCTGGTAGTCTTGCGTATCCTGTCGAGTCTGCAGCGTTGACACTAGACAACCTCGATCAGTGGTTTGCCCGCCTGTGCGGCCTGCAATTCACCAATCGCGTTCAGCGTGATGCCATGGCGAGCCGCTATCGCCTGCACTTCGGCTTCGGCTTCCGGCAATACCGCCAGCAGCAAACCGCCGGAGGTTTGTGGATCGCACAGCAATTGACGTTGCAGATCGCTCATGGCCCCCACCAGGTGACCATAGCTTTCAAAGTTACGCCCGGTACCTCCCGGCACGCAGCCTTCGCTGATATAACGTTCCACATCCGGCAGTTTCGGCACGCATTCGAACCATACGGTTGCCTGCAGATCGGAACCCTGGCACATCTCGCTAAGGTGGCCAAGCAGGCCAAAGCCGGTAACATCGGTCATCGCCGTGACGCCTGCCACTTCGGCAAAGTCCGCCCCGGGCTTGTTCAACTGGCACATGACCTCAGTAGCCAAGCCTTGGTGTTCGGCCAGCAGTTTGCTTTTCTTCTCTGCGGTGGTCAGTACTCCAATGCCCAGTGGTTTGGTCAGAAATAGCTTGGTGCCGGCCTGCGCCGCACTGTTTTTCTTCACCAGCTCGGTTTTGACGATACCTGTTACGGCCAAGCCAAAAATCGGCTCAGGAGCATCGATCGAATGGCCACCCGCCAATGCAATCCCCGCCTGCTGGCAAGCATAGCGGCCACCGTCGATCACCTGTTGGGCAACCTCTGCGGGCAACTTGGCAATCGGCCAGCCGAGAATAGCGATGGCCATGATCGGTTTACCGCCCATGGCATACACGTCGCTGATGGCGTTGGCTGCCGCAATACGGCCAAAATCAAAGGGATCGTCGACGATCGGCATAAAGAAATCTGTGGTGCTGATAATGCCCACGCCGTTACCGATGTCATACACCGCAGCATCATCACGCGTTTCATTACCCACCAGCAGATGGGGATCGATAAACTTTTCCTGCTCACTATGCAGTATCGTTTCAAGCACTTTGGGTGAGATTTTACAGCCGCAGCCAGCGCCGTGGCTGTACTGGGTCAAACGAATGGCCGGCGATGTCATAGTCCACTCCCTCTGGGTAACAAACGAACGTAAGGATATCACAATGGGATATAGGGTAGCGCTTGCCGAGGGGATTGATAAGAGCAGGTTGGCATTATGCGTACGACCTGCTCAGAAACAGTACAAAACTGCGGGTTATCGCGCATTCTCGAGCGAGTTCCCGCATGGCGGATTAGAAGTAGCGGACGAAAGGCGTACTGTCCGGAGCGACCACTTTAGTGGAACCTTTTAACTGCGGCGTGCCTAGATAGAGGAAACCGACGATCTCGTCCTGCTCGCGGCAGGCGAAGGCTTCGCGCACCAACGGATGCTCTGTCCAGGCACCGCTGCGCCAGATGCCATTAAAGCCCTGTGCCAAGGCGGCCATTTGCATCGCCTGCACCGCGCAGCCGGCAGAGACAATCTGCTCCCAGCGAGGCACTTTAGGATGCTCACTGCAATGAGCAACCACCGTGATAATCAGTGGCGCACGAAAAGGTGCCTGTTTGGCCTTTTCTACTGCACTCTCATCCAGCTCATCGTGTCTGGCGGCCGCTTGCAGTAATTCACTGAAGCGTTGCAGACCCTGATCCTCGATCAGGATAAAACGCCACGGTTGCAACGTCCCGTGATCCGGTGCGCGCAGCCCGGCGTTGATGATATTCTGACGCACTTCACCTGTGGGTGCCGGGGCGGTCAGGCGTGACGCAGAACGGCGATTGAGTAAAAGATCCAGTGCATCCATCATTAACTCCTGATAACAATTTTCGTATAAATCACGTTAACATAGCTCTACATAGAGTTACAGCCTCTGTAATACTGTCTATACCCGTTGCCATTCAAGCTGCATGGGGATAAATGGCAGGTGATTTAAAGCTGACATTTCTTCGGCCGCTCATTAGGATAGCGGAACATTCTAGACTCTTGTTGGAGAGCACATGCGCACATTGGGGCGAATTATTGCAGGTATTTTCAGATGGACATGGCGTCTGCTGAATTTTGTCAGGGAACTTATCCTGAACTTGTTCCTGATTTTCTTGATCCTGGTCGGGGTCGGTATTTATCTCTCACTCCAAGGCAACTCTTCGGTAGCAACCCCGCATGGCGCACTGCTGGTCGATCTCAGCGGCGTGGTGGTCGATCAACCTTCGGTGAACAACCGGGTTCGTCAGTGGGGCCGCGAACTGTTGGGCGCCTCCAGCAACCGTCTGCAGGAAAACTCACTGTTTGACCTGGTGGATACCATTCGCAAAGCCAAAGATGATAAAAACATCACCGGCATGGTGTTGCAGCTGAATGATTTTGCCGGGGCAGATCAGCCGTCCCTGCAATACATCGGTAAGGCACTGCGCGAGTTCCGCGACAGCGGTAAACCGATCTATGCCATCGGCGACAGCTATAACCAGACGCAATACTACCTGGCCAGCTATGCCAACAAGATCTATCTGTCACCTCAGGGTGCCGTCGATCTGCATGGTTTCGCCACCAACAACCTTTACTACAAATCCCTGTTGGAAAAGCTGAAGGTCACCACCAATATTTTCCGCGTGGGCACCTATAAATCTGCCGTAGAACCGCTGATCCGTAACGATATGTCACCGGCAGCGCGGGAAGCCGATAGCCGCTGGGTCGGCGGGCTGTGGCAAAACTACTTGGATACGGTGGCGGCTAATCGTCAACTCACGCCAGATCAGTTGTTCCCAGGCGCAGCAGATATTCTCAGTGGCTTAAAGGCAGCGGGTGGCGACACCGCGCAATTCGCGCTGAACAGCAAACTGGTCGATGAGCTGGCCTCACGTACTGCGATAGAAACACAGTTGGTGAAAACCTTCGGTTGGGACAAGCAGAGCAATGACTTCAATGCGGTCAGCATCTACGATTACCAGCCGCAACCGGCACCGGATCAGGGCGGTGAGATCGCCGTTATCTTTATCAATGGCGCGATCATGGATGGCCCACAGACGCCAGGATCGGTCGGTGGCGATACCACGGCCTCACAACTGCGTCAGGCACGTCTGGATCCAAAAATCAAAGCCGTCATCCTGCGCGTCAATAGCCCTGGCGGTAGCGTCAGCGCTTCAGAAGTGATCCGCTCCGAGCTGGCCGCGGTTCGCGCCGCAGGTAAGCCGGTGGTGGTTTCCATGGGCGGAATGGCCGCGTCTGGCGGTTACTGGGTGTCGACACCGGCAGATTATATTATTGCCAGCCCGAGCACCCTCACCGGCTCCATTGGTATCTTTGGCGTGATCAACACCTATGAGAACACGCTGGACAGCGTTGGAGTACATACTGACGGCGTCGCGACGTCGCCACTGGCCGATCTGGCCGTGACCAAAGCCCTGCCACCAGAGTTCTCACAGATGATGCAGTTAAACATCGAGAACGGTTACAAGAACTTCATCAACTTGGTGGCAACCTCTCGGAAAATGACGCCGGAGCAGGTCGATCAAATTGCTCAGGGTCATGTCTGGATCGGTAGCGACGCCAAGAAAAATGGCCTGGTCGACCAACTGGGCGACTTTGACGACGCAGTGAAGAAAGCGGCAGAGCTGGCCAAGCTGCCACAGTGGCAACTCAACTGGTTTATCGATGCTCCTAGCATGACGGATATGCTGCTCAGCCAGTTTGGCGTTTCTATCCATGCCATGCTGCCTGCGGCGATCCAGTCAATGCTGCCCGCTCCGTTAGCATCGGTGGCGCTGGCGGTGAAAGAACAGCCTGGCCTGTTTAATAACCTGAACGATCCACAGCATCGTTATGCCATATGCCTGACTTGCGGAGAGGTCCGTTAACAAATAAATCTCTAGCCCGGCATCCGCCGGGCTTTTTTTCTCCTGCCATCTCCCTATAATTCAGCCTATCTGACAGCCACAAGATCAAAGCCATGCAAAAGAAATCCATTTACGTCGCCTATACCGGCGGCACTATCGGTATGCAGCGTTCCGAACAGGGCTACATCCCGGTTTCCGGCCACCTTCAGCGCCAGTTGGCGCTGATGCCCGAGTTCCATCGGCCAGAAATGCCGGATTTCACCATTCATGAATATGCCCCGTTGATCGACTCTTCGGATATGACCCCCGAAGACTGGCAGCATATCGCCGACGACATCAAACAGAATTACACCCGCTATGACGGCTTTGTTATTCTGCACGGCACCGACACCATGGCGTTTACCGCTTCAGCCCTGTCCTTCATGCTGGAGAACCTGGATAAGCCGGTGATCGTCACCGGATCGCAAATCCCGCTGGCAGAATTGCGCTCCGACGGCCAAACCAATCTGTTGAATGCCCTCTATCTGGCCGCCAATCATCCAGTGAACGAGGTCAGCCTGTTCTTCAACAACAAGCTGTTTCGTGGCAACCGCACGACCAAGGCACATGCCGACGGCTTTGATGCCTTCGCCTCCCCTAATCTCCCGCCCTTACTGGAAGCAGGTATCCACATACGCCGCCAGACCGGCATCGCCTCTCCAGTGTGCAACGGGGAATTGATCGTGCATAACATCACGCCACAGCCCATCGGCGTGGTGACGATTTATCCGGGGATTTCCGGTGCCGTGGTGCGCAACTTCCTGCTGCAACCGGTCAAAGCACTGATCCTGCGCTCTTACGGCGTCGGTAACGCGCCGCAAAAGGCCGAACTGGTGGATGAATTGCGTGACGCCTCCGAGCGTGGCATCGTAGTGGTCAACCTGACACAATGTATCTCCGGCCGGGTCAATATGGAGGGCTATGCGACCGGTAATGCCCTGGCCCATGCTGGTGTGATCAGCGGTTTTGATATGACGGTGGAAGCCGCGCTGACCAAGCTGCATTATCTGTTGAGCCAGCCGTTAACCCCAGAAGAGATCCGCAGCCTGATGCAGCAAGACCTGCGTGGCGAATTAAGCGCTGCGGGCTAACCGAAGTAGGAATTCTGATGAAAACAGCACTGCTGCTGATTGATTTGCAAAACGACTTTTGCCCCGGCGGCGCTTTAGGCGTTGCAGAAGGTGATGCCACCATTGCCGTCGCCAATCAGGCTATCGCAGCCAGCCTGGCCCGTAACGAAACGGTGGTCGCCAGCCAGGACTGGCACCCGATGGATCATCGCAGCTTCGCCATTAACTCCAACGCACAGATTGGCACGCTTGGGGAACTTGAAGGGCTGCCCCAGATTTGGTGGCCAGTGCACTGCGTTCAGGGCAGCCCTGGCGCAGAGCTTCACCCTCAGCTTGATAAGCAGCACATCGCAGCGATATTCCGTAAGGGTGAGAACCCGGATATCGATAGCTATAGTGCTTTTTTTGATAACGGGCTCCGGGCGCAAACGGCACTCGATGGCTGGCTGAAGGAGCGCGGCATCACTCATCTCGCCGTGATGGGGCTAGCCACCGATTATTGTGTCAAGTTCAGCGTGTTAGATGCCTTGCGTTTGGGTTATCAGACTCAGGTCATTACCGATGGCTGCCGAGGTGTCAATTTACGTCCCGACGACAGCGAACAGGCGTTAGCCGAAATGCAGTCGGCTGGCGCACAATTAGTTACACTGTCACAGTTTACTCAGCGTTAACGATTTTGGGGGCTGCTTGACCTTGGCGCCCCATATCTCCGCCAAACGTTTTATTTTCGACGCTGCTCACATTCTCACCATTCTTCTACGCGCTCACCTTGTCCCCTCTCGTCTCTTTTGTTGTGATGGCCGCTGATGCATTGGCATCAATAAGTTATACGCATCCGGGGCCTACCGAGCCCGGCTTTATTGATACCGCCCCAGGCGGTTCAGGTCGGCCTTGCTGACCAAAGGAGACAACATGGCTTTAACCCGTAAACTGCTGCCCTTGCTGGTAGCGGTGCAACTCGGTATTGCTGGCGCAGGCATCGCGCACGCCGCACCTTATCTTTCTGTTGGCTACTTTAACGGCGGTGGCGACGTGACCGCCGGGCCGGGCGGTGATATCAACCAGCTGGACGTCAGCCAGATCACCCACCTCAACTACTCTTTTGGCCTGATTTATAACGCTGAAAAAGAAGAAACCAACCCGGCACTGAAAGATCCCTCCCACCTGCACCAAATCTATCTCTCACCAAAAGTCGAAGCAGACTTAAAGCGCTTACCCGTATTGCGCCAACAAAACCCGGCGTTGAAGGTTTTGCTGTCCGTTGGCGGCTGGGGAGCCCGTGGGTTCTCCGGCGCGGCAGCCACACCGGAAAGCCGGGCTGTGTTTATCCGTTCGGTGCAGGAGGTGATTGCCAAGTATCAGCTAGATGGTATCGATCTGGATTGGGAATACCCGGTTAACGGTGCCTGGGGATTGGTGGAAAGCCAACCGGCCGACCGGACCAACTTCACCTCCCTGCTGAGCGAACTGCATCAGGCGCTGGGTAAAGATAAACTGCTGACCATCGCCGTGGGGGCCAACGTCAAAAGTCCGCAGGAATGGGTCGACGTTAAGGCTATCGCGCCCTATCTGGATTATATCAATCTGATGACCTACGACATGGCGTACGGTACCCAGTATTTCAACTCCAATCTCTATGACTCCAAGGAGTGGCCAACCGTGGCCGCCGCCGACAAGTACAGCGCCGACTTTGTGGTTAACAACTATCTGGCCGCCGGGCTGAAGCCTGCTCAACTCAATCTGGGGATCGGTTTCTATGGCCGGGTACCTAAACGCGCCACCGAGCCAGGTATTGATTGGGATGTGGCAGATGCGGCCAAGCATCCCGTCACCCAGCCCTATTTCACCACACGTGAAAAAGACGTCTTCAAGTCGCTGGGCATGGATTTGGATAAAGACAGCTACATCAAGTACAACGATATCGTGAACAAGATGCTGAAAGACCCACAACGGCGCTTCACCGCGCATTGGGATAACGAGGCCAAGGTGCCCTATCTGATGATGAAGTCAGCCGCAGGCAAGCCGCTGTTCGCAATAAGCTATGAAAACCCACGCTCGGTAGCCATCAAGGCCGAGTACATCAAGAGCAAAGGATTGGGAGGGGCGATGTTCTGGGAGTATGGCGCGGACGATAACAACCGCTTGGCCCATCAACTGGCGGAAAGCTTAGGCTTGAGCCCGAAGAAGCAATAAAACCTTCAGGGCGATGAAAACATCGCCCTATCAGCAACAGGTCACTGCGGCTTCAGCTTGGCCAACGGCTCGGCCATAAACTGCTGCTTCAGCTCCTGTTTGCTTTTCATCACGATTTGCCCATCGGTGCCAATGCTCATATGCTGTGGGTCCGCATTGTTCATCGACTGCCACAGCATCACCGCCTGCAGGCTGTGTTCTTTCTGCTCTGGCGTCAATGCCACACCATCCGGCCACTTGCCCAGTTCCACAGCCAGAACCAGCCGCTGGTAGATTTCCGGCGTCATGGCCGCAATCAGATCTTTTACTTCCATCAGAGCATGTCCTCACCCAAGGATGAATAATTAGCTGAATCGATTTTGTTGGTTTAGTTACAGCTTAACCTGCCGTTTGCTCGCCATTCTCGTCGTCGGTGAAATTCAGTGACGCGGAGTTGACACAGTAACGTTCGCCAGTCGGCTGCGGGCCATCGGGAAACACGTGTCCCAAATGCGCGTCGCAGTTACCACAGCGGATCTCAACTCGATGCATATTATGTGAATTATCATCAAGATAACGAATAGCATCGTCCGAGACCGGCTGATAGAAGCTGGGCCAGCCGCAGCCAGAATCAAACTTGCTGGCGGAGAAGAACAGTGGCGCGTTACAGCACAGGCAATGGTAAACGCCCTCACGCTGGTTATGCAGTAATTTACCGCTATAGGGGGCTTCGGTGCCACGCTCTTGCGTCACATAACGTTGGATATCATTCAGTTCCGTGAGCGGTGTCTTAGGGGTTGTCTCTTTAGCCATTTGTGCTATTCCCGCAATGTGGATAATGTCAACGAAAACAATGAGTAATAATAACAAAAAATTAACAACGCTGCAGGCCTTTTTAGCCTAAACTGTACGGCATAAAGGTTACGCTGCCGCCATATGTGACTTCGATCACATATCTTGCACGTGCTGACTTTATACTTGGCGGTTTGCCCCCATATCGATGGGAGGACAAACGTGAATGGAATGTGCGATTTGTGTGCAAAACCGGCCTTCTGGTTTGACTTGCAGCAAGAATTGACACGATTCCGCTTGACGCTCGGTAAGGTTTTTGTAATTTTACAACCAACCTTTTATTCACTAACAAATAGCTGGTGGAATATATGACTATCAAAGTAGGTATCAACGGTTTTGGCCGTATCGGTCGCATTGTTTTCCGTGCTGCTCAGGAACGTTCTGACATCGAAATCGTTGCAATCAACGACCTGTTAGACGCAGAGTACATGGCTTACATGCTGAAGTATGACTCTACTCACGGCCGTTTCGACGGTACTGTAGAAGTTAAAGACGGCCACCTGGTTGTTAACGGCAAAACCATCCGTTGTACCTCAGAAAGAGATCCGGCTAACCTGAAGTGGAACGAAGTCAACGTTGACGTCGTTGCTGAAGCAACTGGCCTGTTCCTGACTGACGAAACTGCACGTAAACACATCGCTGCAGGTGCTAAGAAAGTTGTTCTGACTGGCCCATCTAAAGATGACACCCCTATGTTCGTTATGGGCGTGAACCACAAGTCTTACGCTGGCCAAGAAATCGTTTCCAACGCTTCTTGTACCACCAACTGCCTGGCACCACTGGCCAAAGTCATCAACGACAAGTTCGGCATCGTTGAAGCTCTGATGACCACTGTGCATGCCACCACCGCAACTCAGAAAACCGTTGATGGTCCGTCTCACAAAGACTGGCGCGGCGGCCGCGGCGCATCCCAGAACATCATCCCTTCTTCTACCGGTGCTGCTAAAGCAGTAGGTAAAGTAATCCCAGAACTGAACGGCAAACTGACCGGTATGGCGTTCCGCGTTCCTACTCCGAACGTATCTGTGGTTGACCTGACTGCTCGTCTGGCTAAACCAGCTTCTTACAAAGAAATCTGTGCTGCTATCAAAGCCGCTTCAGAAGGCGAGCTGAAAGGCGTGCTGGGCTACACCGAAGACGAAGTGGTTTCTACCGATTTCAACGGCGAGAAACTGACTTCTGTGTTCGATGCTAAAGCCGGTATCGCGCTGAGCGACACCTTTGTGAAACTGGTTTCTTGGTACGATAACGAAACTGGCTACTCAAACAAAGTACTGGACCTGATCGCTCACATCTCCAAGTAATGGCTTGATGCGCAGTTGATTATCAAGGGCGACACTAGTGTCGCCCTTTTTATTTGTTTTTGCGGCGAAAAGAAGGCAACAACATGAACGAAAAAATCTTCACCCTACCCGTTAGCGAACAAATCACCCCTTTTATCAGCCAACGCCAACTGGACGAACTGCCAGTGGTGGTGGTTTCTCACCCGAAAGTCCGTGCGGCCATTACTCTGCAAGGGGCCCATCTGCTGGCCTGGCAACCAAGCGGTGATAAGCCGGTGTTTTGGCTGAGCAACAATACGCCATTCAAAAATGGCGTGGCGATCCGCGGCGGCGTCCCGATCTGCTGGCCGTGGTTTGGCCCGGCAGGTAGTCCATCCCACGGTTTTGCCCGTAATCAGCCATGGCAGCTCACCGCGCACGATGAAGACGAAAACGGCGTGATCCTGACCTTCACGCTGCAAGACAACGAACAAACCCGCAAATTGTGGCCACATGCTTTCACCCTGATCGCCCGCTTCAAGCTGGGTGAAGAGTGCGAGATGGAGCTGGAATCACACGGTGATTACCAGGCTACCGCTGCTCTGCACAGCTATTTCCAGATCGGCGACATCGACAAGGTGAAAGTTGCCGGTTTGGGCGAGCATTATATCGATAAGGTGGCGAAGGGGATCGAGGCACGTCAGGTTGGCGAGCTGGAGTTTACCGGGCAAACCGATCGCATCTACACCCAGGCAACGCCTTGCAGCCTGATCAAAGATCCGGTATTGCAAAGGACTATCGAGGTCAATCATCACCATATGAGCGATGTGATCGCCTGGAACCCAGGCGTCGAGCTTTCCTGCAGCATGGCCGACATGCCAAACGACGGTTACAAAACCATGGTTTGTGTGGAAACCGGGCGCGTGAGCAAGCCGCTGATCGCCTCAGGGGAGCAACCTGCCCGCTTGGCGATGAAAATCCGCAGCATTAAAAATAGCTGATCAAACTGGGGCGAGTCATTTCGCCCCTCTTCTCGTCATCATCCACCGCACCACAGATGTGCAAAAGGAGCGTTTCCGCCCCTTTTCGATGCACTCACCGCACCAAGATAATGCACCGTACGCTTAGAAGGTGTAAGTCACACCCGTCCACAGCATGCCGGTATAAGATTTATCAACCATTGGGCTGTCTTTAACTTCGCTGTCCAGGCGTGTATAACGCCCCGTGAAGAAGGCATTCCAGTTGGCGTTGATATTATAGTTGGTGGTCAATTCGACGTATGGCGACCAGCTATCGCTCGGCTTGTATGTATTGAAGGTACTACGGCGTGACTCATCGCCATTGATGCCATAGTAGTATTTGTTCTGGTTTGAACTGTTCCAGTTTACCCCGATGCCCGGAGCAAAACTCCAGGAGTCCACCTGGAACTTATAGAGATAGGCAATATCGCCCACCAGGCCGTTACTGTTGTTCAGCGTATCGCCAGAGAAAGCCGTACGGATCGTTCCCCAATCAGCCCTATGTGTAAAGGCCACACCGGCCATCATGGTGCTACGGCGCTTGTCCAACTGCTTCATGCGATCGTCGTCACTGTCGCCTGGCTTATAGTGCAACGGTGAGTAATAGGCGATCAGGCTCAGCTGATTTTGCTGATCTTTCCACAGGTTGTAACCGGCCAACAGCGTATGGAAGTAAAAATCATCGCCATCGTAATTGATGATAGGAACGGGATAGACACGATCCTGATAACCACGATAAGGATCGGGGCTGACCAGCGCTGAAGCACCGAGTGACCAGCTTCCTGCCTGAGCACTGTGCGCACAAACCATTGCGGAAGCGATAATTGCTAGCGTTTTGAGTTTAGATATCTTCACTGGCTTTTTCCATAGATAACAAGATGTAATTAACCGCTATAGTTTATGTGAAAACCGAGCAGCCTGCCGGATCTTTACAATAGAAAACAACCAAGATCGAATAACTTAGAACCCAAAGATGAATTATTGATGGCAAAAAGATGACGTTTTTTGCCGCAACCCGCGCCAGACAAGGCATTTGCCGCCCCTCGCCATAACTGAGTCATTGAAATGACTTAAAAAAGACCCTTTCTCTTGCAGGAAATTTTCCAGTATGCAACTAAGCTTAAAATCAGAAGGTGAATTTAGGCTGAGCCCAGTGGCAATACAGCGCAACTCGCGAGAATAAGCGCACCAAGTTGGCATACGGGTTGCTGTACTCAGTCATAGCTTCACGCTTTCGGGAGCCAGAATACCAACACCAGCTCCTTTTTTAACCTGTGCTAATAACGAAAGGACGGGCATCGCCATGAACATATTTGACCACTATCGCCAGCGCTACGAAGCTGCCAAGGACGAAGAGTTCACACTGCAGGAATTTCTTTCCATCTGCCGGCAAGATCGCAGTGCCTATGCCAATGCGGCAGAACGTCTACTCATGGCTATCGGTGAACCAGTCATGGTCGATACCGCGCTTGAGTCGCGTATGTCTCGCCTGTTCTCCAACCGCGTGATCGCACGCTATCCGGCATTCGAGGAGTTCTACGGCATGGAAGAAGCTATCGAACAGATAGTTTCTTACCTGAAACACGCTGCCCAGGGCCTCGAAGAGAAGAAACAAATCCTTTATCTGTTGGGCCCGGTGGGTGGCGGTAAATCCTCGCTGGCAGAACGGCTGAAAGCCTTGATGCAGCGTGTGCCGATTTACACCCTGAGCGCCAACGGCGAGCGCAGCCCGGTCAACGACCATCCGCTGTGCCTGTTCAACCCGCAGGAGGATGCCACTATTCTGGAAAAAGAATACAACATCCCGACGCGCTATCTTGGCACCATTATGTCGCCGTGGGCCGCGAAACGCCTGCATGAGTTCGGCGGTGACATAACCAAATTCAAAGTGGTGAAGGTTCGTCCTTCAATACTTGAACAAATTGCCATCGCCAAAACCGAACCAGGCGACGAGAACAACCAGGATATTTCTGCGTTAGTCGGTAAAGTGGATATCCGTAAGTTGGAAAACCATGCGCAGAACGATCCGGATGCCTATGGCTACTCCGGCGCACTGTGCCGTGCCAACCAGGGGATCATGGAGTTCGTAGAGATGTTCAAAGCGCCGATCAAGGTGCTACATCCTCTGTTGACCGCCACCCAGGAGGGTAACTACAACGGTACCGAGGGGATCTCTGCCCTGCCGTTCAGCGGTATTATCCTGGCGCACTCTAACGAATCGGAATGGGTGACCTTCCGCAACAACAAAAATAACGAGGCCTTCCTCGACCGTGTTTACATCGTCAAGGTGCCTTACTGCCTGCGGGTGTCGGAAGAGATTAAAATCTACGACAAACTGCTGGATAACAGCGAACTGACCCACGCGCCTTGCGCCCCTGGCACGTTGGAAACGCTGGCTCGCTTTACCGTACTGTCGCGTATGAAAGAGCCAGACAACTCCAGCATCTATTCGAAGATGCGTGTCTACGATGGTGAAAGCCTGAAAGACACCGATCCGAAGGCCAAGTCGTATCAGGAATATCGTGACTATGCCGGGGTGGATGAAGGTATGAACGGCCTTTCGACCCGTTTCGCCTTCAAAATTCTGTCTCGGGTGTTCAACTTTGACCATGCCGAAGTCGCGGCTAACCCGGTACACCTGTTCTATATACTGGAACAGCAGATCGAACGTGAGCAGTTCCCGCAGGATCTGGCGGAGAAATACCTGGAGCACCTGAAAGGCTACCTGATCCCGAAATACGCCGAGTTTATCGGCAAAGAGATCCAGACCGCCTATCTGGAATCCTACTCGGAATACGGCCAGAATATTTTTGACCGCTACGTGACCTATGCAGACTTCTGGATCCAGGATCAGGAGTACCGTGATCCGGATACCGGCCAGCTGTTTGACCGTGAGTCATTGAATGCTGAACTGGAGAAAATCGAGAAGCCAGCGGGTATCAGCAACCCGAAAGATTTCCGCAACGAAATCGTCAACTTTGTCCTGCGTGCCCGTGCCAATAACAGCGGCCGGAACCCGAACTGGACCAGTTACGAGAAGCTGCGTACGGTCATCGAGAAGAAAATGTTCTCGAACACCGAAGAGCTGCTGCCAGTCATTTCCTTTAATGCTAAAACCTCAACGGATGAGCAGAAAAAACACGATGACTTCGTTGACCGGATGATGGAGAAAGGTTACACCCGCAAGCAGGTTCGTCTACTGTGCGAATGGTATCTGCGGGTGAGAAAATCTTCATAAACCGACGACCGCTGACGTCATAGATAGCCTATACCTGGGGATTTCGGGTTGTCGCCTGAAATCCCCAAGGTAGAGAAAGTTGGCAACGTTGTTTGGGGGATGTATGGCGTATTTCATTGACCGACGGCTGAATGGCAAAAACAAGAGCATGGTGAACCGCCAGCGCTTCTTGCGTCGCTATAAGTCGCAAATCAAACAGTCGATTGCCGAAGCCATCAACAAGCGTTCGGTCACCGACGTGGACAGCGGGGAATCAGTTTCGATCCCCGGTGGCGATATCAACGAGCCAATGTTCCATCAAGGGCGCGGCGGTAAACGCCATCGCGTTCATCCAGGTAACGATCACTTCGTACAAAATGACCGCGTTGAACGCCCACAAGGCGGCGGCGGAGGTGGCGGCGGCCAGGGCAATGCCAGCCAGGATGGGGATGGCCAGGATGAATTTGTCTTCCAAATCTCCAAAGATGAGTATCTCGACCTGTTGTTCGAGGATCTGGCGCTGCCCAACCTGAAGAAAAATCAGTACAAACAGCTGACCGAATACAAAACCCACCGTGCTGGCTACACCGCCAACGGCGTGCCGGCCAATATCAGCGTGGTGCGTTCGCTGCAAAACTCGCTGGCGCGACGAACCGCCATGACCGCCGGTAAACGACGAGCTCTGCATGAGCTTGAAGACAGCCTTGCCCAGTTGGAAAACACCGAACCGGTGCAACTGCTGGAAGAAGAACGCATGCGTAAGGAGATTGCCGAGTTGCGCAAGAAAATCGACAGCGTGCCGTTTATCGACACCTTCGACCTGCGCTACAAGAACTACGAGCGTCGGCCTGAACCCTCAAGCCAGGCGGTCATGTTCTGCCTGATGGACGTTTCTGGCTCAATGGATCAGGCAACCAAAGATATGGCCAAACGCTTTTATATTCTGCTGTATCTGTTCCTCAGCCGAACCTATAAGAACGTTGAGGTGGTCTATATTCGTCACCATACCCAGGCGAAAGAAGTGGATGAGCAGGAGTTCTTCTACTCACAGGAAACCGGCGGCACCATCGTTTCCAGCGCCCTGAAGCTGATGAACGAAGTGGTCGAGGAGCGTTACGATCCTGCACAGTGGAATATCTATGCCGCTCAGGCTTCGGACGGGGATAACTGGGCTGATGATTCACCACTGTGCCATGAACTGTTGTCAAAAAACATTCTGCCGATGGTGCGTTACTACAGCTATATCGAAATTACCCGCCGTGCTCACCAGACGCTGTGGCGTGAATATGAGCATCTGCAGGCGACGTTTGAAAACTTTGCCATGCAGCATATCCGCGAGCCGGATGATATCTATCCGGTGTTCAGGGAACTGTTTCACAAGCAGACCGCGTGAACTAATAGAAAACGGCCAGCAACGAGAGTTAGCTGGCCGTTTTAGCTCCCAGAGGCGCGGCATCCTCACCCTTCCGCCAAGTTCTAACATGCTCAACCGCTATAAATTCAGCAGCACTGCCATTTGATCAACGCTTCGATACGTGAGGCACAGATATCAAGCTCATTCTGGCTCACCTGCAAGGCCATGACAGCATCCCCGAAAGTCTCCCCGGTAAACGGTGTCTTCTCACACTGCTGTAGCAATACCGCTGGTGGATACACGTAGATCAGTTGTGGAGCCGGTGGCACCGGTTTTGGTTGCTCCGCGCAGGATATCGAGAGCATCAGCAGGCAACCGCTGATGACCGCAGTCGTTATCCTCCAGCGCTTTGCGTAACGTTCTATTTTCAGCATCGGCTTTCACTCTCTTTTGCTGTTCAATCTGGAGCTGTTGTTCGGTAGCTCGACGATCGGCATCCGCTGCACCTTTCAGCGCATTGATGGTTTCATCTCTTCTATTCAATGCACTGCCCAACTCCTCATTATCTTTCCGGTACTGGCCTATATCGGCATTCAACGCATCAATACGCTGGCTCATGCCAAACAACAGGGCTGCGAGACCTAAGATCATCAGTAGCTGCCAATGGCCTTTGGAAAACTGGATTAGCCCTGCCAGGTTCATGATAGAGATACCTCGCACTCAGCCAACTGGCGATTCACCAAATCCCGCAGCTCTTGAGCCTTGGCAAATTTCCAGTAAAGAGAGCGACCGCCAGCATTTTGTTCACTTGTCTGCATTTGAGAAACCCCTGACCAATCCAAGCCACTGCTTGGATGAACAGTATCGCTAAGAAGAAGGATTAGGGATATTCGAAGGGGTTGTACCAGCCATGCCACAACTCACCATCTGCTAATAGTTGGCATTCGCGATGAGAAAAACCCACCGATTATTGTCACCGTCAGTGAAAAATCATCGGCAGGAATATCAATCAGATCAGAGCGAAGTTAACTGGCCGCTGTACAGCACCGGACCGGTAGGAAGCCCTGTAGGTGAGCCACCCGCTGGCTCGAGGCTGATGGCAATGGTCATGCCCTGCGCCAGCGTCATCGAGTTCACTGCCAGCTCGGTCGGCTTCTCTGCGGCAACCAACCCTAAGGAACGCGGCTTTTCACCCGGCGGGATTGCCCACAGTTGCAGGCTATTGGCTACGGCTAGCGTTTGCGGGTTAAGCGGGGTCAGTCTCAGATGGCGTTTGCCACTGTCCATGCTGACAATCCATTGCCCAGTGCCCTGCTGACCCGCATTGAGTACCACTGCCGGAGCAAAATCCGGCGGCTGTGTGATAAAGCGCGGCACCAGCAACAACGCGGCCAAACCGGCTGCCAGCGCCCAACCAAGATAATCCCAGCGTTTACGTCGCGGTACTACCTCAATGGGCAAACTAAGCTGGATTTTTTTCCACACGCGTTCTGGTGGCAATACTGGGGTCAGCGCCAGATCCAACGGAGCCAGCAGCGTTTGCCAACGTGCAACCAAGGCGGCCAGCGTCGGCTCCCGCTGGATACGCTGTTCAAATTTCAACCGCGCGGGCCCGCGCAACGTGCCCAAGGCATATTCCGCTGCTAAAGCCGAGTCATACTCACCTTTGCTTTTCATAGGCCCACACAGTTTTTCAAATGATCCAACGCCCGGCGGATCCAGCTTTTGATCGTGCCAAGCGGTTGTTGCAGATGTGCCGAAACCTCACCATGAGACATGCCTTGGTAGTAAGCCAACACAATGCTCTGCCGTTGTTCAACGTTCAGATGGTTCAGGCACTCGGCCAGTTTTGCAGCCTCCTCACCCAGCAGCAACTGACTGACAGGTTCTTCCGTGCTCGCCCCCAGGTCATCCAGCCACTCCTCTTCCGTTTGCCCCGCCCGGCCACCGGCACCGCGCAGCCAATCAATAGCCTTGTTGCGCACAATGTGCGTCAGCCAGGTCAAAGGGGAGCTGAGATTGGGGTCATAGCTGGCAGCGCGATTCCATACGCTGATAAAGCTTTCGTGTAACACCTCTTCGGCCCAGGACTGGCGACGCAGTAAACGCAGAGCAACGGCAAACAATCGGGGCGAGGTTTGCCGATAGAGTTGTTCAAACGCGTTGCGGTCGCCAAGCGCAACGGCCTGCATCAATTCGACATGCTGTTCGGGAAGTGCTTTGGTCATGTCCTGTCCTATCAAGGTGCGGGCAGCCTTTTGGCAGCCTGCACCTAGTATAGACGGGATTTATTTTGGCAACAGTACGCTATCGATAACGTTGATCACGCCATTTTTCTGATAAACATCATAGGTGCTGATGTTGGCAATATGACCTTGACCATCTTTGAGCTGAATATTGTGGGGGCCGTTATTCATAATCCACAGCGGTTGGCCATTCACCGTTTTTAGCTCGGCTGTGCCGTGCCCTTCCTTGATTTTCTTCTCCAACTGTTTCATATCATAGCGGCCAGCAACCACATGGTAGGTCAGCACTCCGGTCAGTGCCGCCTTGTTCTCAGGTTTGAGCAAGGTATCGACCGTTCCGGCTGGCAGTTTGGCAAAGGCTTCATTGGTCGGAGCAAACACCGTAAACGGACCGGCGCCTTGCAGAGTATCAACCAGGCCAGCAGCCTTTACCGCAGCGACCAGTGTAGTGTGATCTTTGGAGTTGAGGGCATTCTCGACAATATTTTTGCTGGGGTACATGGCGGCACCGCCCACCATTACCGTATCGGACATCATGGCAGCCATTGAGACGCTACTGAACAACAGTGATGAACACAGGGCAGTGCAGAGAAGCTTTTTCATGGTCATATCCTCGAAGGGTGATGTGGGAAGATGTCCTCACATAGCCATATACGTAGTGAACGAGAATATTGGATGCAGTAATCTGAAAATATTTTTCGTGCGGGGAAAATGGATGTAAAAAACCCCGGCGTAAACGCCAGGGTTAAAAGTAGTGCCGGTCGCTTTCCCGGCTGTCATGATGCGGCGCAAGCGTCCATCGAACACTCCAGCATTGCACGGCCTAAGCACGGCCTTTTCACAACAGAAAAGCAAACTTTGGTGAAATTGGCTTTTCTGTCTACCCTCATGGCAAGGAGGATATATTCAACCCCGGCACCAGGCCGGGATTGATGTGGTAGTGTTAATATCGCTTGTCTGCTCCGGCCTAAACCATCATCGCTATTGCAAGTTTCAACCACACTACCGAGTCACATTACATTGCTGTAACGTTAACTGCTGATGGGCCTTTGGCGCCATTTTCGATGCTGAATTCAACCTGCTGGCCTTCATCAAGCGTCTTGTAATCATTACCCTGGATTGCAGAGAAGTGTACGAACACGTCTTTGCTGCCATCAGCAGGAGAAATGAAACCAAAACCTTTACCAGCGTCAAACCATTTTACTAAACCAGTCATTTTATTAGACATAGATACTTCCTTCATTGTTTTTTTAGGCCGCCATAATGGCGAATGAGGTCTGCAATTCAGTGGAAACTTATGGGGGCACTAGAAGGAAATTCGCGGAAGAAGAGGTATCTGTCGGATATCGCTAATACTGAGAACTACTTTACTAAAACTGCTTTCATAAGGTCTGTACTTCAAACCGATGACGCTATTTACTCATAACCCAGAGTTATTAGCAAGGGCTATTTATAATTAATTTCGATAAGGCGCGCTTTCTCCCGTGCGACAAGCCGCCCTTCCCCCCCCTTTTACACCACATTAACACATTGATTACTTGTGGGGAGCCGCCTAGAATGAGCGGTAAAAATTACCGGGATGGTTTTCATGTTATCGCTGTGGGAAGTCACGCAATACGTTTATTTTATTGGCCTGTTGGTTTCGATGATTATCACTTTTCTGGTCAGCCGCGATACCCTCCCCATCCGCCTGCTTAGCGCGCTGATCATCGGCCTGACCTGGCCACTCAGCCTGCCCGTGGTGCTGCTGTTTTCGCTGTTTTAGCGCCTCATCCCGCTAACGTTCAGCGGGATGGGTATGGTTTAGCCGTTAAAAGTCATAGCCCACGGTAGCAATAACCGAACGCCCCGCTCCCCAATAGCAGTAGCCAGTGCCATAGCAGCCAGCAACATATTCCCGGTCTGTCAGGTTATTGGCGTTCAACTGCACATAAGCCCCTTTCAACGACGGTTTTACGCTGGCCAGATCCATGCGCACCGAAGCATCCAGCAGCGTGACCGAAGGAATACGCAGGGTATTCTCATTATCCGCCCACTGTTTGCCAATATAACGTACGCCAGCCCCCAGATTGATACCCAGCCCCGCCTGATACTGCCCCCATAAAGAGGCCATCTGATTAGGTGCCAGGTATGGCGTATTGCCATCGTTACCGTCAACGGCGTCTTTGAATTTCACTTGGTTATAGCTGTAACCCGCAATGACGTTCAGGCGCTCGCTCACCTGGCTACGGGCCTCCAGTTCAATCCCTTGTGAATGTACCTTACCGGCAGGCACATAGTAGCTATCCTTCACCACGCGGTTGGCTACGTCATTCTGCGTCAGGTCATAGAGGGCAATGCTATAGATCGAGCTGCTGCCAGGAGGTTGATACTTCAGCCCAGCCTCATATTGCTCGCTGGTGGTCGGTTTGAGCAGATGCCCCTCTTTATCGGCCAGGACCGCTGGCGTCACCGCAGAGCTGTAGCTCATATACGGCGAGAAACCGCTGTCAAAGTGGTACAGCAAAGAGGCACGGCCCGTAAAGTGGTCGTCAGTACGGGCATCGGTAGAATCGGTAGAATCGGTAGAATCGGTATTCAGCACGGTATTCCTGGTTTCCAAACGGTCAACGCGCCCGGAAAGATTGAGATACCAGTTGTCGAGGCTGACTTCATCCTGCAGATAGACTCCGGTCTGCTCATAACGCCGTTTAGAATCGGTATGACTGAGAATAGTGATATCTGGCCCGCCGGAAACGCCGGTGAACGGATTCAACGGCGTGGCCGAACCAGACTCTTCCCACAGGTTATTGGTAAAACGCTGATAATCCAGCCCCAGCATCACCTTATGTTCCAACGCGCCAGTTGCGAATTCCGCCGCCAGTTGGTTATCCACCGCATAAGCATCCAATGACGTATTGGAGCCACTGTACCAACGGCTCAACTCGCTGCGGTCGGCGTTCCAGCCAATCTGGTAAACCTGCTCCAGCTCCACGTTGGAGTGGGTGTAGCTGGCATTTTGACGGAATGACCAGACGTCATTAAAACTATGTGAGAAGTCATAACTGTAGATTTGCTGCCAACGTTTGAACACATTGCGGCTGCTTTCGCCGTCAAAAAATCCCCGGCCCAGCTTGTCCCCACTGGTGGTATAAATACTGCCGTCTGACGGCACCGCGCTGTGGTAGCCACCGGAAGGGTCTTTTTGCAGATTGGCCTGCAGCAGCAAAGAGGTATTTTCATCCGGTTGCCACAGCAACGAAGGCGAAATCGCATAGCGCTCTTCACGCTGATGGTCATACATGGTGTCGCTGGTGCGGGTAATGCCGGTCAAACGGTATGCCCACTGATCGTTCAATGCCCCAGTCGAATCAAACGCACCGCCTTTGGTATTGTTGTTCCCGGCCATCACATTGACGTGATTTTCACTCGCAAACTGCGGCCGTTTGCTGGTCATCGCCACCAACCCGCCAGGGATACTTTGCCCATACATCACGGAGGACGGGCCCTTAATCACGTCGATGCGTTCCAGGAACCAAGGGTCGATCTGCAAAGCGTTATAACTGCCGCCGTCGCTAAGCAGGCGTAAGCCGTTCAGGAAGGTGTTATTGACGTCGCCACCGTGAAATCCGCGCAGAGCGATAGTATCGTAACGCGTCGCGCCACCAGAAAAGTTAGTAAAAACGCCTGGGGTATATTTCAGCGCATCGTTAACCGTCAAAGCCCCTTGGTCGCTCATCTGTTGGCGTGTTACTACGGAGACGGATTGTGCAGTGAGTACCAGAGGCCGATCCGTTTTAG
The DNA here is from genome assembly GCF_016428815.1 of Serratia sp. ASV30. Taxonomy (NCBI): domain Bacteria; kingdom Pseudomonadati; phylum Pseudomonadota; class Gammaproteobacteria; order Enterobacterales; family Yersiniaceae; genus Serratia; species Serratia sp. ASV30. Next base: position 132,517 of record NZ_JAELTL010000006.1, read on the forward strand.
TGGCCCCCTGGCTGGTACTGGCCTCATAGCCATGCGTCGCCGTTTCCGCCGTATCGGCGGGTTTGGCCGTTACCACGAGGGTATCTTCAGCAAAAGAGGTCAGTGGCAGGAAAATCGCTAACGAGCAGTAAAGATAAGAGCGACTGGCAGGAAAAAACGCAGGCATACCTGTATTCCCCATGGGATCCATTGAAATTGCACCGAAAACTTACCGCGCCGGCAACGCTGGCCAGTTTGATGTACAGAGGTTACGGTGCTCTGATGTTGTTAAATAACAAATGCTAATAACAATGATAATTATTATCTTTACCAACAATGAATTCAAGTAGCAAAATGCACTCTGGTGATGGGCGTTTCAGGCGGGTTTATTGGCTTATAAATGGGGCTTCATCATAGAAAAAACCTTTTTCTCAGCAGGTTATGCTGTTGAGGCGTTTAGTTTTCATTTAGCTGTTAAGTGCTATAAATCTGGATAACTCAAGGAGAGTGCATGACTCAAACAGTAAATCCCATTTCAGCCCCCTCCAGAAGACTGAAAGTGGTCTATGGCTGGTATGTTTATACGGTGTATGTGTTACTGGTCTTTAATCTCTATCTGGCGGTTTACAACACTTGCGTTCGCCACCCCTTTGAATCACCGTTAATCTCCATGGCTCATAGCCTGTTTATCGCTTTTCTGCTCAGTCAGATCCTGAAGAAACGCAGCGGCTTCAGTTGGGTATTGCTGATCTACTTTATGGTCATGCGCCTGTATTACGCCAATATTTTGCACACTGAGTTCTCCGTCACCAGCCTGAGCCTGGTTTGGGTCGTCATGACGCTGTTGCTGGCTGGTACTCTGTCCGTCAGGCAATTCAACGCTAACAAGGTGCAACAGGAATGGTTGGCGCGCTTTGGTTGGCGCCAATGGGCTGTGTTAGTCGGGATAGCGGCGATATTGACACTATTACTCACCCGCGACTATCTGGGGTGACGGGTGACTGCGGGATGTGAGGTTCAGAGATATCCACCATGCGGCAGAGTTTACTTAAGTTTTGGGCGTTTTCGCAGATTTTATCGGTAACGTAAACGCCAAAATAGCCTAATACCAGCAGATAGCCGATCATACATAGAATAAAAATAAGTGTTCTCAACGCTAGCTACCAACTCTGCAACATGACTAAAGTCATCATACCGTGAACAGACCGTTTTCGCCTATTTCAAAGTAACTGGATATTCTGCCAGACTGTATGCGGTACCATCACGATCTTGTTCAGCCTGGAGACCCCATGAACCATTTGATGCTAGATATTGAAACGCTGGATATTACCCCGAGCGCGGTGATCCTGGTGGTTGCCGGCGTGTTTTTTAACCCCAAGACCGGTGAGTTAGGGGCAGAATTTGAAGCGGCAGTAAACAGCCAGCAGGAACAACCGGGCCGGACAATCAGTCTGGATACCGTGGCCTGGTGGGCAAAACAGTCAGACGAAGCTCGTAAACTGGCCTTCGGGGGCAGCGAAAGTCTCAAGCGGGTCTTGACCAACCTGAGCCGTTTTATTCATATGCACAGCACCGACACGGTGAAAGTCTGGGGTAATGGCAAAGAGTTTGACTGTTCGATCCTGGAACATGCCTACCACCAGTTGGCAATGCCTTGCCCCTGGAAGTTCTGGGATACCCAAGATGCCCGCACTATCATTACGCTGGCAGAGCTGCATGGTTTCAATCCCAAGAAACAGCGTCCGTTTGAAGGCACACCACACCGGGCGCTGGATGATGCCAAACACCAGGCACGCTACGTTGCGGATACCATTTCAGCGCTTTATTACCGCCAGCCCGCGGCAAAATGATCGCGCCAGGGAAAATCAAGCGCAAACGGTTTCCTGTCTGTCATCAATACGTTATCGCTTCCCATTTGCGGTTGGGATCTCTACTCTAGTCCTCTTTGTCATTCGGATGTGCCATTTTTGTTATGCAAAAATTTCTCTTTCTCCTGCTAAGCCTGGTGTTGCTCGGCCCTCTGGGAATCGATCTCTATCTGCCCACCATTCCTGCCATTGCCCTGGGCCTTAACAGCAGTGAAGCCTTGATCCAATCCACTATTTCGCTGTTTATTCTGGTATTGGGTCTTGGTCAGGTGATCGCCGGTCCGCTGGTAGATAATTACGGCCGTAAGCCGGTGGCCATCGCCGGGATCCTCATTTACATGGTGGGCGCAGCCATGGCCGCGCTGGCGACAACGGCGGAAATTTTTGTCGCTTCGCGCCTGATCCAAGGCGTAGCCGTTTGCTGCACCGCCGTTGTCGCATTCAGTGGCGTGCGCGATCGGATGAATGGCGATGACGCCGCACGAGCTTTCGGTTTCCTCAACGGCACGTTGAATATCATTCCTGCACTGGCCCCGCTGCTAGGTGGCTTGCTGGCAGAAGCTTTCGGCTGGCGCGCCCCATTCTGGTTCCTGGTCGGTTACGCCGCGGCGGTGTTATTGCTGGTCATCTTCTTCCTACCAGAAACCCGTCCCGCCACTACCGTAGCAGTCAAAGGGCTGCCTGTAAGACAGTATCTGCGCATTCTTGGCGATCGCCGTTTTATTACCTTTGCCATAGTTAATGCCGGGGCGATGGGGATGGCGCTGACCTATGTGTCATTAGCACCTAACGTGCTGATGGGTACCGCCGGGTTAACACCGTTGCAGTTCTCTTTGGTATTTGGTGCCAACGGTTTCTGGATCATGCTGGTCAGCTTTGTCGCCAACCGCATCATTCACAAGATTGGCCGCCCTTTCTGTCTGGCGACCGGCGGCATACTGATGGGGTTAGGCTGTCTAGCTTTAGTGTTGGGCGTGGCACTGCTGGGTGAAGCTGCACAAAGCCATTGGTTGGCTTATATCCTGCCCGTGGCCTGCGCCTGCGCCGGATTGGCTTTTGTCATGGGGCCGTCAACCAGCTATGCGTTAGAGCCTTACTCTAACGAAGCAGGTGTGGCTTCAGCACTGGTAGGCTTTATTCAGATGGCAGGAGGTGCCGCATTGGGCCTGATCGCCATGGCGTTACCGCTGCAGCCCAAACTGTCGCTGGCGTTAGTGATGTTGGTAGGTTGCCTGCTGGCGCTACACGCACGGCAGCGCAGCAAGCAAATCAAAGGGCAGTTGAAAAAGATCGGCTAAGTCTATTCTTCAATAACAATAGGCACTCGTGCCGCCAAGGCTGTCAGCAGCTCGTAACCCAAGGTTCCGGCTGCGGCAGCCACATCATCAACGTGCAGATGCCTCCCCCACAGTTCGACGTCAGTACCAATGGTTGCCTGCGGGCACGGTGTCAGATCCACCGTCATCATATCCATGGAAACCGAACCTACCGTATGCGTCAGAACACCGTCCACCCAGACCGGAGTGCCGGTGGGCGCATGGCGAGGGTAGCCGTCCGCATAACCACAGGCTACGACGCCGATACGCTGCGCCCTACCAGCGGCATAACGCCAGCCATACCCTACCCGATCTCCCGCTTGCAGCTGTTGGATGCCAATGATTTTGCTGCTCAGCGTCATCGCCGGTTGCAAACCGGTGTCGGCGATGTCCTGCCAGTTGCCGCTGGGCGATGCGCCATAAAGTATAACCCCCGGCCTCACCCATTCCCCCTGCGTCTGCGGGTGCCACAAGGTGGCCGCCGAGTTGGCCAGACAACGCGGCAGATCAACCGCAGCAGTGGCGCGGTCAATCACGGCCATTTGCTCCGTTACACCTTCAGCACCGTCGGCGGTGGCAAAGTGGCTCATCAGCGTTATCGAACCAATATTACGCTGCTCCTTTGCGGTTAACCATGCGCTGTGCAAACGCTCAGGGGCAAACCCTAGGCGGTTCATACCACTGTTCAACTTGAGATAAACATCCAGTGGGGCCTGTAAACGCGCTTCGGCAATCGCCTGTAGTTGCCAGTCGCTGTTCACCGCAGTGGTTAACCGGTAACGATCGATCAGCATCAGGTCGGCGGGCTGGAAAAAACCCTCCAGCAACAGAATCGGCCCCTGCCAGCCAGATTCGCGTAGTAACACTGCCTCGGCCAGATCGAGCAAGGCAAAACCATCGCTATTCTCGCCCAGGCTGCGCCAGACATGCTGCAAACCGTGGCCATAAGCATTGGCCTTAACAACGGCCCAGATTTTAGCCGACGGAGCAAAACGACGAACTACCTGCAGGTTATTGGTCAACGCGGCCAAATGCAGCGTAGCGGTAATCGGGCGAGGCATGGGCTCTCCTATCAGATTGGGGTTCAGCGTGCCGGGTGCACGTCATTCAAGGGAACAACAGGTCCCTGCCGAAAGTCTGCGCGGTAACGCGCCACCGCCAGATCGTCTGAAGCAATGGCCGGGGTGATACCAGAGATCAAGTCGGCAAGCAACTGCCCGGAGCCGCAGGCCATCGTCCAACCCAAGGTGCCATGGCCGGTATTCAAATAGAGATTTTTCAGCGGGGTGCGCCCCACGATAGGCGTGCCATCTGGCGTCATCGGGCGCAGCCCCGTCCAGAATGTGGCCTCTTCAACCCGTCCACCGTTCGGGTACAGATCGCGTACCACCATTTCCAGCGTTTCACGCCGCTTCTGCTCCAACTGGGTATTGAAGCCAACAATTTCCGCCATACCGCCCACACGGATGCGCTTATCGAAGCGAGTGATGGCAATTTTATAGGTTTCGTCCAGCACGGTAGAGAATGGCGCGGCCACTTCATCGGCGATCGGGATGGTTAATGAGTAACCTTTCAACGGATAAACCGGAATGGACACCAGATCGCGCAGTAGCGCGGTAGAATAGGCGCCGAACGCCACAACATAGCTATCGGCAGTCATGATTTCACCATCACACTGCACGCCGGTAATTTTATCTCCTTCCACCAGCAAACGTTCAACGTTGCGGTTAAACAGGAAGTTGACTCCAGCCTGCTGAGCCAGCTTGGCCAACTGCTGGGTGAACAGTTGGCAGTCCCCGGTTTCATCATTCGGGAGTTGTAAGCCGCCAGTAAGCTTGTGAGCAACCTGCGACAACGCCGGTTCGACCGTCGCCAACTGGCTGGCCTCCAGCAGTTTGTAAGGCACCCCGGCATCTTCCAGCACGGCAATGTCCTTGGCCGCGCTGTCAAACTGCTGCTGGGTGCGGAACAGTTGCAGTGTGCCACCTTGACGGCCTTCGTACTGGATACCGGTTTCCTGACGCAGAGCTTTAATGCAGTCGCGGCTGTATTCCGCCAGACGCACCATACGGCCTTTGTTGGTCATATAGTGGGCGGTATCGCAGTTTTTCAGCATCTGCCACATCCAACGCAGTTGGAAACTGCTGCCGTCTAGGCGAACTGCCAACGGCGCGTGACGTTGGAACATCCATTTAATCGCCTTCAACGGTACCCCAGGTGCTGCCCAAGGTGCGGCGTAACCCGGAGATATTTGCCCGGCATTGGCCGCACTGGTTTCCAAGGCTGGCCCGGGTTGACGGTCGATCACCGTCACCTCATGGCCCGCTTTTGCCAAGTACCACGCACTGGCAACCCCTACCACTCCGCTACCTAAAATAACCACTCTCATCGCTGACTCCAGCCCAAGGATCGATAAAGCACAATCTACCAATAACAGGAAATTAACTCAGTGGAAAAAACTACTCAACAACTCGTTTATTAATCGTGACAACATTCACAATTATTTTATCGTCGATGCGCCCGGCTTTGGCAATAGCGGTCAAAAAATAACGATAAGATACTGTTAAAGCGCATTTTTCCGATAAAACAGGCTCTGTATCCCCACAAGACATCGGCGAAAATCTCCAGTGGTACCTGGAATGACGACTCGCAACATTAAGAATATAAATCTGTTTAATTAAATATTTCAGGCTAATAATTCCAACCACCTCCATTGCGCATCAGTTTCCTCTGCTTCACGGTTCGAATGCCTGATTGAGTGCCGCCACAGGCCGCAAAGCCGGTTTGAGCGAAGCTGCCGCAAGTGGTTATCAATGCCCAGCACAGATGATTTCAAACGATTTATTACGACTTGGACTATCATTGTTAAAGGGTCTGCCAAAAGAGCCGACGCCGTTCATAACGAGGGTGCGCTGATGACTACTTCGACACAGAAAAAGGTTAAGGAAGATAAACGTCTGAGCGATGGACCGGACTGGACATTCGACCTGTTGCAGGTATATCTGGAACAGATTGACCGGGTTGCCAAACATTACCGGCTCGACACCTATCCGCATCAGATCGAGGTCATCACCTCCGAGCAGATGATGGATGCCTATTCCAGCGTCGGGATGCCGATCAACTATACCCACTGGTCATTCGGTAAAAAGTTCATCGAAACCGAGCAGCGCTATAAACATGGCCAGCAGGGGTTGGCCTATGAGATCGTGATCAACTCCAACCCGTGTATTGCCTATCTGATGGAAGAAAACACCATCACCATGCAGGCACTGGTTATGGCTCATGCCTGCTATGGGCACAACTCGTTTTTCAAAAATAACTATCTATTCCGCAGTTGGACCGACGCCAGTTCGATCGTCGATTATCTGCTGTTTGCCCGCCATTACATCAGTGAGTGTGAGGAACGCTATGGCGTGGAAGAAGTAGAAAAGCTGCTGGACTCTTGCCATGCGCTGATGAATTACGGGGTCGATCGCTACAAACGGCCACAAAAAATCTCGCTGGTGGAAGAAAAAGCCCGCCAAAAGAGCCGTGAGGAGTATCTGCAAAGCCAGGTCAACTCGCTGTGGAAAACCCTGCCGCGAGTCGATCGCGAAGCCCTGCCGGAACAGGCCGTGCGTTTTCCACGGGAGCCGCAGGAAAACATTCTCTACTTTATGGAGAAGAACGCCCCGCTGCTGGAATCCTGGCAGCGTGAAGTGCTGCGTATCGTGCGCAAGGTAAGCCAGTATTTCTACCCACAAAAACAAACGCAGGTGATGAACGAGGGCTGGGCCACCTTCTGGCACTACAGCATCCTTAACCACCTGTATGACGAAGGGCGCGTGACGGATCGCTTTATGCTCGAATTCTTGCACAGCCATACCAATGTGGTCTACCAGCCACCGTACAACAGCCAATACTACAGCGGCATCAACCCGTACGCACTGGGCTTTGCCATGTTCCAGGACATCAAGCGGATCTGTCAGTCGCCGACCGAAGAAGATCGCTACTGGTTCCCGGATATCGCCGGCAAAGACTGGTTGGATACCCTGCACTTCGCCATGCGTGACTTCAAGGATGAGAGCTTTATCAGCCAGTTCCTGTCACCGAAGGTGATGCGTGATTTCCGCTTGTTTACCGTGCTGGATGACGACCGCAACAATTACCTGGAGATTTCAGCAATCCACAACGAAGCGGGCTACCGGGCGATACGTCAGGAGTTGTCGGCTCAGTACAACCTGAGTAACCACGAGCCCAATATTCAGATCTGGAATGTAGATCTGCGTGGCGATCGTTCATTAACGCTGCGCTACATTCCGCAGGACCGGGCGCCATTAGATAAAAGCCGCAGAGAAGTGATGAAACACCTTCATCGTCTGTGGGGGTTCGACATTATTCTGGAGCAGCAAAACGAAGATGGCAGCGTAGAATTGCTGGACCGCTGCCCACCAAGACCCAACGCATTATAAAGTAGCAATATGACAAAGGGGCGCATGCAGCGCCCCTTCAACTATCTGATTTCGTGAATGACGCGAATTAACGACGCGCTTCGGTCAAATCGCTTGGCATAGTGCCCTGCATGCTCTGCCAAATAGCCCCGCTCTCTTTACCGTAGTTACGCACGCAATCCATCACCTGATCGTACATCTTCTCATGACACAGGCTAGACAGCTTGTTGTAGAAGGTCAGTGCGAGTTTGCGCGCTTCCGGGTTGGAGAAGTAATAACGACCAACGCGGGTATATAGCCCTTTCAAGCCATTGAGGATCAAACCATAAATCGGGTTGCCCGAAGCAAAGGCCAAACCACGGAAAATTTCATAGTCGAGCTGGTTGAAGGCATCCGCCTGATCGTCAACCAGCGCCGCTTTAGCCAACACTTCCTGAGCCTGCTCCGGGTGGTTACGCACCGCCGCACGGATAAAGATCGAGGCAATATTGGTCCGTACCGACAGTAGATTATCGATCAGCTGCGGTACGCTGTTGTGATCGAGCCGGGCCAGGGTTTCCAGAATATTAAGGCCGGAGGTTTCCCAGAAATTGTTCACCTTGGTCGGTTTACCATGCTGAATAGTCAGCCAGCCATCACGGGCCAATCGCTGTAGAACCTCACGTAATGTGGTGCGCGTGACGCCAATCAGTTCTGAAAGCTCACGTTCCGCGGGCAAAATAGAGCCGGGAGGGAAGCGGTTATTCCAAATACTTTCAATAATATACTCTTCCGCGAAACCGGCAGGACTCTGCGCCTTTATAACCATGTGTTTGATGTTCCGTAACGACGATAATCAGTAATTGTAATCGGCAGATCATACCAGATCGCCGGGGCATCACATAGCGCGAGCCAAAAACAATAAACGAAAGTGTGCATAAGCTGGCAAAAAGATGAAAAAAACCACTTCGCCGAAATTTCAGTCTATTGGGACATCCTTATTTGCATCAGGCCCACTGCCGTTGTTAGGGTATGACGAGCCAACTCACTTTAAGGTTTCGCAAAAACAAGCATGGATATGACAATACGCTCGGCTTTGGTAAAGAACTTTCTCGGGGCGTCCCCCGACTGGTACAAACTGGCTATCATCAGTTTTCTGGTGATCAATCCCTTGGTGTTTTTTCTGGTCAGCCCTTTCGTGGCAGGCTGGTTACTGGTTATCGAGTTTATATTTACTCTGGCGATGGCTCTGAAATGCTACCCGTTACAGCCCGGTGGACTACTGGCCATTGAGGCAGTGTTGGTCGGCATGACCAGCCCCGCACACGTGAGCGCGGAAATTGCCAGTAATCTTGAGGTGTTATTGCTGCTGGTGTTTATGGTGGCAGGCATCTACTTTATGAAGCAGTTGTTGCTGTTTGTGTTTACCAAACTGCTGCTGAACATCCGCTCAAAGATGCTGCTATCGCTATCCTTCTGCGTTGCCGCGGCACTGCTCTCTGCCTTCCTGGATGCTCTGACCGTGGTGGCGGTAGTGATTAGCGTCGGCACGGGTTTTTATTCGATCTACCATAACGTTGCCTCCAATCAGAAGACCGATATTAGTGACGATAGCCGCCTGGAAGATGCTGACCATAAACAGACGCTAGAACAGTTCCGAGGATTTCTGCGCAGCCTGCTGATGCATGCAGGCGTAGGCACCGCGCTCGGGGGCGTGATGACCATGGTGGGCGAGCCGCAGAACCTGATCATCGCCAAAAGTGCCGGATGGGGCTTCGGCGAATTTTTCCTGCGCATGACCCCCGTCACGCTGCCGGTGTTCGTTTGCGGTCTGTTGGTTTGCCTGCTGGTTGAACGTTTTGCGGTATTTGGCTACGGCACCAAACTGCCGGAACAGGTGCGTAGCGTACTGAAAGAGTTCGATCGCCAGGCAACGGCCAAGCGTAGCCGCCAGGAAAAGATGAAGTTGGTGGTACAGGCGTTAATCGGCCTCTGGCTGGTCATTGCCTTGGCCTTCCACCTGGCGGAAGTGGGCCTGATTGGCCTTTCAGTGATCATTTTGGCGACCTCGCTGTGCGGCGTAACCGATGAGCATGCGATCGGCAAAGCTTTTCAGGAAGCCCTGCCTTTTACCGCGTTGCTGACGGTGTTCTTCACCGTCGTGGCGGTGATCATTGAACAGCAGCTGTTTACTCCGGTGATCCACTATGTGTTACAGGCACCGCCGAGCTCACAGCTTTCCCTGTTTTATCTGTTCAACGGCCTGCTCTCTTCCGTTTCTGATAACGTTTTTGTCGGTACGGTATACATTAACGAAGCGCGGGCGGCACTGGCGGATGGAGCGATTTCACTGCAACAGTTCGAACTGTTGGCGGTAGCGATTAACACCGGTACCAATCTGCCATCGGTGGCTACACCCAACGGGCAGGCTGCTTTCCTGTTCCTGTTGACTTCTGCCCTGGCGCCGTTGGTACGCCTGTCTTATGGCCGCATGGTCTGGATGGCGTTGCCTTACACGTTGGTGTTGACTCTGGTTGGCCTGCTGTGTGTGCAGCATACCCTGGCACCGTTAACGGACCTGTTTACCCAATGGCACTGGTTAACGCCGCTACCACTTGACGCGACGGCCCCAATCGCTGCACATTAGCCGCCATGACCGACCCCGCAAGCGACGATATTTTTCACTGAATCGTCGTTAGATAGCTGGCAGCGGGGATGAATTGGTTTACACTGCCGGTTCAATTGCTTACTGCATGGAAGAATATAGATATGTTGCAATTCTTTAACCGCTGCTCACAGGGGCGCGGTGCTTGGCTGTTGATGGCTCTGACTGCATTGGTACTGGAGTTGGCGGCCCTCTATTTTCAGCACGTGATGCTGCTACAGCCTTGCGTAATGTGTATCTACGAACGTGTCGCGCTGTTCGGGATTTTGGGAGCGTCGCTGCTTGGTGCATTGGCACCAAAGTCGCCGCTACGCTATGTGGCGATCCTGCTGTGGATTTACAGCGCCTGGGAAGGCCTGCAGTTAGCCTGGAAACACACGATGATCCAGCTGCATCCATCGCCGTTTAATACCTGTGATTTCTTTGTCAGCTTCCCATCCTGGCTGCCGCTAGACAAATGGGCACCGGCGGTGTTCCACGCTTCGGGTGACTGCTCGGTGCGTCAGTGGCAGTTCCTGTCGTTGGAAATGCCACAGTGGCTGGTGGGGATTTTTGCTGCCTATTTGCTGATCGGGATTGTGGTTCTGCTCAGCCAATTTGTCCGCCAACGTAAACGCGATCTGTTTGGCCGCTAACGGTTTAACATCGCAAAAACGGCGCCTGAGGGCGCCGTTTTTTATGGCCGCTGACAACCTATCTCCGGGCTCACAGCATAGGGAACTGCATGACGCTGCACCCGTTAGGATCATCAATCGTATCGCGTGTGGTAAGCAAACAACTTCAAGTATGGGTAAAGTAATACACGAGCACAATCAGTACTCCAGCCACGGCAAACAGGCGCACCATCTTCATCATCACATTCTCATCACAGGGCGGAGGTGCCGACAAGCTACCTAAGATTTTGTTTAAAAAGAAGCATCCCCCAGGCGATTACGGCGTAATTTACATCTGTCTCTTATACACATCTAAAAGGGGGGGGGGGGGGGGGGGGGGGGGGGGGGGGGGGGGGGGGGGGGGGGGGGGG